>JAIBHQ010000206.1 GCA_020028595.1 Nitrospirota bacterium | reverse complement strand
ACCCGGTTTTCACATCGCCTGCTGAGGTGGTTTCTTGTCAGTGCCCCGATCGAACTCTTCAAGCGGCTGGAAATTCAGCGGCAACTGGAAGAGAAAATCCGAAGTCGGCCGGAGCTTAACATGGCGGTATTCCACGATCCAACTGCCGTCCTTTTTCGCCAGCTTCAACGGAAACCGGATGTCGGTGGCCAGCCATTGATAATAGACGTCCGTCCGGTCGCCGTGCTGCACCGTGACCTGATAGAGGGTCGTCGGATGCCCGTCCAGCACTTCTGTTCCGATTTCTTCCCGGGTAACCTCGCCGTCCATCCGTTCCGCCACTTTCGGCGCCTGATCGGGATCGTAGGGCACCGTTTTGAAGTGCTTCATGCGTGAGAGCAGCAGCCACATCACCTGCTTGTCTTTACGGACGATGGTGACGTTGACGGGTCCCAGGTCGTGATGCTCCAGCCGCCACATCTCATCGCGATAATAGATGTTCGCTTTGCGGCTGTGGCCGTTGATCTTCGTGATCTGGTCGGCGCTGAACTCCAACGCGTCGGCCTGCGGCACGCCGGCCAGCCAGACCGCGCAGAAAATGGCGAGAACTGTCGCTCGTGTCATCGATCGGATTTTAGCATAACGACCGCCGTTTTCGCCCATCCCTCTCTCGCCACAATTGTCCCGATCATGTAGACTCCCTCAGGAAGAATTGTTTCATTGAACCATCGGTTCATTGATTCATTGCTTCGATAATGATTCAATCACGCGGGGAAATTGATTCATTGAATCATTTGCTGATTTGATGATTACTCGCTCAATGAATCAATGATCAGATCTCTCGATGAATAAATCATTCTTATGAAGGCCATGACCCTGGAACGGAGCGCCGATGTGGGGACTAGCCCCCTTCGCCTCCTTGATGTGCCGGTCCCCGAGCCGGGCGCCGGCCAGGTCCTGGTTCGAGTCCGGGTCTGCGGCGTGTGCCGGACCGACCTCCACATCGTCGAAGGCGATCTTCCGCTGGTGAAACGCCCGATCATCCCGGGCCATGAGACGGTCGGCATCGTGGATCGGACCGGCGCCGGAGTCCGCTCCGTCAAGGAAGGCGACCGCGTCGGGATCGCCTGGCTCCAGGGCACGTGCGGCCAGTGCGAATTCTGCCGCAACGGACGCGAGAACCTCTGCACCCGGGCCACCTTCAGCGGCTATCACATGGACGGCGGCTATGCCGAGTACGCATTGGTCTCGGAGGCTTTTCTCTACCCGATCCCGGCGGTCTTCAGCGATGAAGAAGCCGCGCCGCTGCTCTGCGCCGGCATCATCGGGTACCGGGCGCTGCGGCTCAGCGGGGTGAAACCAGGCCAGCGGCTGGGGATGTACGGGTTCGGCGCCTCCGCCCACATCACGATCCAGGTGGCCAGACATTGGGGCTGTTCGGTCTACGTCTGTTCGCTAAGGGAAGAACATCGGACATTGGCCAGAGAGTTGGGAGCTGCGTGGGTCGGCGGCGCGCTGGACCAGCCACCGGAGAAGCTGCACGGCGCGATCGTCTTTGCGCCGGCCGGCGAGATCGTCATCCCTGCCCTACGCGCATTGGAGCGGGGCGGGACCGTGGCGTTGGCCGGCATTCACATGACGGCCATTCCAGCGATCGACTACGACCGCGACTTGTTCGGGGAGCGGGCGATCCGGAGCGTGACGGCCAATACAAGACAGGACGGCATGGATCTCTTGCGGGAGGCCGCGGCCATTCCGATCCGCTCCCGCACGCAGCGATTCAAATTGGAGGATGCGAATCAGGCGTTGCAGCAACTCAAGGCGGGAACAGTGAAGGGTGCTGCCGTGCTGGCAATTGCACCGTAGCGCGTGGACCGGGACGGCGATTCAGATTTCAGCGCGTGGGTGGGTTTGGGTCTGCCTGTTTCGACTGTTCCTTTTGCTCCTCGTATTGCTGGCGCGGAAGATCCTTCGGTTCATAGTCCTTCGGCTGATAGGTTTGAAATCCGTGCCACGACCGGCCCAGGGCCAGCGCGAGCACCGCGCCGGCCAGCGCAAGTCCCACGGCCAGAAACCACCAGAGCCGGTTTTCGCGAACCCGCTTCCGGACCGTATACACCATCCGTTCCCATGCACGACGCCTGGCCATCGGCACGATCACCGAGGTCCGAACGAATTCGCTGAGCCCCGGTACGCCTCGGCCGCGCAGGTGCTGCGCGTCTTCCAGGGTGATCACCGAAACCAGGTAGCCGTTTGCACTCACGATTGGCAGATGGCCGACTCCCCGCTGGTTCATCATTGCGATGGCATCGACGACGGCGCCCCACTCGCCGATCGTAATCAGCGGCGACGACATGGCCGATTCCACTCTCGTAAGGGTCGCCGACAGCCCGCCGCCGGAAACCCGGTCGGCCAGATCGCGTGACGTGACGATCCCGATCGGCCTCACGCCTCCCACAACCACGACGGCGCGCGTTCCCCGTGCCGCCATGAACCGCACGACGTGGTGAGCCTCGACGCCGCGCGGCACGGTATAGACCGGCCGCATGCCTTCAGGAATTGGGTTGGGATGTGCCGATACGGTCATGCGTTCGCCCAGCGGGAATCCCCCGGAGCCACTTATCACCCACAGCCTATATCAGTGTACCTGCAAATTCACGCAGAGCAAGAATTCGACGGGCAGGATTATTCTCTGATCATTTTGGCGCGTTTTTGCAGATAGGCGTTCCGGACGGCGCTGTAAAGATCCACCGTCGCTTCTTCCACGCCCTCGAACGTTTCGAGA
>JAIBHQ010000205.1 GCA_020028595.1 Nitrospirota bacterium | reverse complement strand
GCTCATGAAGCGATCCGGTCGGTCCTTGTCGGATCTGGTCGGATGCATGAAGCCGGTTCCGCAGATACTGGTGAATATTTTGGTGAAAGAAAAACCGGACTTGAGCGGGGTGCCGGGCTTTCAGCAGGCGCTCCGAAAGGGCGAGGCGAAGCTCGACGGCCGCGGGCGGGTTCTGGTCCGCTATTCAGGCACGGAACCGCTCCTTCGCATCATGGTCGAGGGAGAGGGCGAGGCGCTCATTCGTTCTGTCGCTGAAGAGTTGGCCGGCGTCGTTCGCACGCGTTTGGGGTAGCGGCGGTTGTTTCTTTTTTTTACCGGCGCCGTGCTGCTCGGCGTGGCGCTGGGCTCCTACCTGGTCTACGTTCCTCTGCTCGTGCTCTTCTGTCTGATCCTCGCGGCGGTCATTCTGACTATCGGTGAACGGTGGGGCAGGCTGACGATCGGCGAAGGCGCCATCCTGTATGGGGCCCTTCTTGGCGGTGTGCTGCTCTGGACGGTGTCTGCCTGGGACGGGGCAGGATCACTGCCGGCGTCTCTCGAAGCGCATGGACCGGTGTTAGTCAGGGGAACGGTCGTCGAGCCGCCGGCTCATGCGCTGAACCGCGTCGCGCTGATTCTCGCGGTGTCTCAGGTCGGGGAGGGAGCCGGCAGCCGCTCTCTCAGCGGCCGGCTGCGCGTGACGTGGCGGGAGCCGGACCGGACATTCCTTCCTGGTGACGAGGTCAGCTTCACGGCGCGCATCCATCCGCCGTCAGGGACGCGGAATCCCGGAGGCTTCGACTACGGCGCCTATCTCGTTCGTCAGGGCATCGACGCGGTGGCGTCCCTGTCCGGCCCCGGACGCGTCTCGATCGTCGCCGTTCCGCCTCCTCTTTCGCGATGGACGCCCTGGCGAATCATCGAACAGTGGCGTGGCCGCATCCGCCAGGCCGCGCTTGCGACATTGCCGGACCCGGCGCGCGGCATTTACCTGGGTATCATCGTCGGGGAGCAAGGCTATCTGGAGGGCGATGTCCGGGACGCGTTCATGGCGACCGGGACGGTGCACATTCTTTCGATTTCCGGATCGCATCTCGGGCTGGTCGCATTCCTGTCATTTGTGCTGATGAAAAGCGTGTGCCGCATTCTGCCGGCCATGTGGCTGCTTGCGCTGTCGAGGTATGTCACACCCACGCGCCTGGCCGCGGCTGCGACGATGGTGCTCGTGACGTTTTATACCCTGCTGGCCGGGGCGGAGGTGGCGACGGTTCGTTCGCTGGTCATGATCGCGATCGTCATGCTGGCGGTATGGCTGGGGCGGACGCACGATCTGCTGCGCGCCGTGGCCTTCGCCGCGTTGCTGCTGATCGTGCAGAACCCGCGCGCGCTGTACGATATTTCCTTTCAATTGTCGTTTCTGGCCGTGGTCGCCATCGCGTTGGTGATCGGAGCGCGTGCGAGTGACGAGACGGATGGCCTGCCTCCTCAAGGCAGGGCGATCGGACGGACAATTTCAACGTGGGTGCGGGACTATCTGTGGTTGACCGGCAGTGTCACGCTCGCCACGCTGCCTCTTGTCGCGTACTACTTCAAGCAGATTGCATGGCTGGGCGTGATCGCCAATGCCTTTGTGGTCCCCCTGGCCGGTTGCGTGCTGGTTCCCCTGGGACTGGGTTCGGCAATCTGGCTGCTGTGGACGGGGCAGGACGTCCTGCCCGCCGCGTCGTGGAATCAGGCCTTGCCTGAGTTCATGTCGAATCTCGTGGCGCGGCTGGCAACAGTGCCGGGCGCCGAGTGGCACGTGGCATCGCCGACGGTCATGGCCATGGCGGTGTTCTATCTCATGCTCGTTGTCGCGATCCGGCCGGTCGCGGAAGGCTGGCGCCGGTGGCGGCGATGGAGCTGTCTTATCGGCGCGGTGCTCTTGCTGGGTTGGTGGGGGTGGTCACCGCGTGCATCGCCGGATGGCGATGCCGTCAGGGTGACCTTTCTGGACGTGGGGCAGGGCGATGCGTGTCTGCTGGAATTACCGGACGGCCAAACAGTGCTGATCGATGCCGGCGCGCGGTACGACACGCTCGACATGGGACGCGCCGTCGTGGGGCCCTATCTTTGGGAACGGGGCATTACCCGTCTCGAGCATGTCATTGCCACGCATCCGCAGCTGGACCATGTCGGAGGGCTTGCGTGGGTGGTGCGCTCGTTTCAAGTCGGCAGATATTGGAGCAACGGGGTGGCGCGGGAGGAGCCGTTTTATCGGCGGCTGCACGATGCCGTGCGCGCGCGCGGCCTTGTCGAAGAACGGGCGGAGGAAGGACGAGCCATGATCGAAGCCGGCCCGTGCCGGCTGGATGTCTTGAATCCGCCGGCCGGCATGGGCGGTCTGGCGCGCGAGGGTGAAGCTGCAGGCGAGTCGAGCGGGACTGTCCTGAACAATCTGTCCATCGTGACCAGGTTGCAGTGCGGGGCGCAGACCTTTTTACTGACGGCGGATGCCGAAGCCGGTGCGCTGGCGAGGCTGCACCGCCGCGGGCTGCTGGCGGGAGCCACGATCCTCAAGGTGCCTCATCACGGCGCGGCGAGTTCGTTGTACGACCCGTGGATCCAACAGGCGGAAGCAAAAATCGCCGTGGTCTCGGTGGGGAGGCGCAACGCCTATGGTCATCCTGCTCCCGGCGTCATGACCGCGTATCAGAACGCAGGCATCCATGTGTTGCGCACGGATCGTGATGGCGCCGTCTGGATCACGGCTCGGCTGTCCCGCCCCGAATTGCGCATCGACACCGCGCGCGATGGCA
>JAIBHQ010000031.1 GCA_020028595.1 Nitrospirota bacterium | reverse complement strand
GAAACTGGCGGATCGGTCTTCTCTTTGTCGGCGCGCTGGCGGTCGCCGTCATCCTGCTCACGCTTGCAGCTTGGCTGCTGACCCGGGCGATCAAAACAATCCCAGGCCCCCGTTCGGTTGCCGTCCGCCACGCGATCGGCAACCTGCATCGGCCCGGCAGTCAGGCAGTCGGCGTCATGGTGTCGGTCGGCATCGGCGTGATGGTGATCGTCGCGGTGTCGTTGCTGGAACATACGTTGGTGAATCAGGTTGGGGAGAGCCGGCCGGTGGATTCGCCATCGTTCTTCTTTATTGATATCCAGCCGGACCAGAGAGAGGCGCTCCTGCGCCTGCTCCGCGAACGTACCCACGATCCGTCTCCGGAGACGACGCCATTGGTCCGCTCACGCCTGCATGCCATCAATGGCCAGCCGGTTGCGGCAGCAGAAGAAACAGAGCGTCCCCCGGACAAGCAGCAGGACCGCCGGAAAAACTGGTACCTGACCCGTGAATATGTTTTGACATTTCTTCATGATTTGCCGAGAGACAACACCGTCATTAAAGGCGAGTGGTGGAAGCCCGGGCAGCGGTTCAGCAAGCCGCTGGTCTCGATCGAGGAGGATGCCGCGAGAAACCTTGGGCTGGACCTGGGCTCAACGATTGAGTTTGAAATTCAAGGGACGATCGTCTCGGCTGAAGTCAGCAACATCCGCAAGGTGGAGTGGGGCAACTTCTCGACAAACTTCTACATGATCTTTTCGCCTGGCGCCCTGAAAGGCGCGCCGTTTACCTATGTGGCGACCGTGCGCGTGCCGCCCGAACAGGAAGTTCCGTTGCAGCAAGCGGTGGTTGCGGCGTTCCCAAATGTCACCGCCATCAACATCGGTGACGTGCTGGATAGTTTTGCGAGGATTCTGGACCGGCTGGCCCTGGCCATCCGCGCCATCGCAGTCTTTTGCATCCTGGCCGGCGCTCTCGTCATGGCCGCAGCCCTGGCTGCCACGCGCTACCGGCGGCTCTACGAATCCGTCGTGCTGAAGGCGCTCGGCGCCACACGCGGACTTATTGCACAGTCGTTTGCGGTGGAGTATGCGCTGCTCGGCGCCGCGGCGGGATTGATCGGAACAGCCCTGGCGAGTCTGCTCTCATGGGCCGTCTTGAAATTTATCCTGGAAGATGTGGCCTGGACGCTTCAGCCGGAGGTGCTGGCCGCCGGCTTTGCGCTGACCGTCTTGCTCTCCATCGTCGTCGGCTTCCTCAGCACCTTCCGCATCCTCGGCCAGCGACCGCTGGCGGTGCTGAGGCACGAATAGCTCGTCTTCAGAGAACCAGCCAGGTGGCGAGGGTGAGGAAGAGCCCCATGCTCGCCACATCGGTGGCGGTCGTGACAAAGATGCTCGACGCCGTCGCCGGGTCGAAATTAAACTTCTTCAGCGTAATCGGCACAAACGCGCCGAAAATGCCGCTGATGACGCAACTGCCGACCATGGCCAGAAACACCACAAACGCCAGCATGGGCGCCTGCGGATGATTCTGGAACGCAGCGTAGGCGTACATACCGAGCGCCGCGACCACGCCGACGAACGTGCCGTTGAGAAAACCAAGCCAGGCTTCTTTCGTGAGCAAAAACTGCTCCTTGTCCTTTTTAAGATCGCCCAGCGTGAGCCCGCGCAGGGCGACCGCCAGCGCCTGACAGCCCGTGTTGCCGGATTGTCCGGCCAGGACCGGCAGAAAGGCCGCCAGCACCACGACCTTCCCGATCGTCTCTTCGAAGGTGCCGACCACAGCTGCCGCGAGGAACGCGGTCAATAAGTTAATTTGCAGCCAGGGGTGGCGGAATTTGAAGCTCCGGAACCAGGGGGTCGACAGCCGGTCGCCTTCTTCCACGCCGACCATCGCGCCAGCCTGGGCACTGATCCTGGTGTTCTGCTCCTCGAAGAGGGCATAGCCTCGGGCAAGGCCGATCAGCTTTCCCTCCTCATCACAGACCGGATAGACGGGAAAGTGTTTGTTCCAGACGCCGCGAATGGCGTCCTGCACCGACATGCGCGGGGCCAGGGAGAAGGGATCCTTCAGCATGATTTCGGAGACGCGCTGCGAAGGGCTCGCCAGGAGCACGTCGCGCATGACCAGCACCCCGCGCAGCTTGCCCTGCTGGTCCGTCACATAGCCGTAGGTGATAAAGGCCTCTTTCACCATCTTCCGGAGTTGCTCGACGGCCTGCTTGACGGTCACGTCCGGCGCAAAGATGCCGACCGGTTTCTCCATGAGCCGGCCGACCGTGTTCATGGGGTAATGGAGATTCAGCGTCCACTGTTCGCCACGGGCCGCGGGTAGCGCGGCCAGGATGGCTTTCTTGCGGTCTTTCTTGAATCGGGCCAGGGTCTTGAGCGCCAGCGAATGGTTCAGCGCGAGCAGAACTTCGGCGATGATCTGATCCGATTGCTCGAGCAACAGTTGTACTGCCTGCGCCGGCGAGGTCTGCTCGACGTCCGCGACCAGTTTTTTGATCTGCGCCTCGTGGCCCGGGTCGGGCGCGGCGTCGGGTGAAGCAGCGGGTGTCGTCTCCATCATCAACCTCCGGTATCGGTTATCGCTCCGGCCCGGCCGTCAGCTCTCCCGACGCGCAGGGCATCACGTGACGATGAGGATAGTCGGCTCGCTGGAATTGGGCAAGTTTTGCTTGAAAGTTCGAAAGTGACAGCGTAAAAGCTTGGGAGCCGTCCTCCCGAAAATGTATCAATTCCTACGCCGTCGGGGACGGATGGGCTCAGACGCATGGCTTACAAGCGAAAAAATACCAGGCTGCACATCGAGTGCCAGGGGGATCTTCACCGTGACGGCAAGCTCATGGCCTGCCAGGTACTGGACATGGCCGAGCACGGCCTGCTGATCAGGTCACCGACTCCCCTGACGATAGGCGAAGAGTTGCCGTTTGAATTCGATGTGGGAAAATCGCGCCGGATTCACTGCACGATCAAGGTTGCACGGTTGGCGAAATCGGATTTCGGCGTTCAGATCGTGACCATCTCGCCGGAAGATCAGCAGTACCTCACGGAGTACCTGGACGACTTCCTGACGAACAATTTCGGCCGCACGTAGCCGGACAACTCTCGCACGCGAGCCCGCGCCTCTTTCATCATAGAGAGATCCTCATCGACCAACGTTCAAGTGCCGTCCCAGCGCCTTGCCGGCCCGTTCCCGGAAGGCCACGGCGATCCTGAGCTGCTCCAGATACTGGGCCAGGGTCTTGCCGCCCAGGTCAAGCTTGCGTTCACGGAAAAACTTCTGCACGTCCCGCTCGAGCGCCGGCGTCGCCAGGCCGATGACGCCTTCGCACATCCGCCGGAGCCCCTGCTTGGGATAGAGCCGGTCCATCGTCTCCCAGTTCGCTTTCACGAATGTCCACGCCGCCTCCCGGCCGTAGACGCTCATGAGCAGCAGCCGGACCATGAACGGCGCATCCTGCGTGCGGAATTCGCCGTTGATCGTCTTCGCCAGCGTGCGCGCCAACAGATCAACCGGCCTGAACGCAGCCAGCGCATAGAGATAGCGCCGTTCCTCCTGCGGTGTCGCGGCCGTTTGGAACCGTCCGGCGAATTCCCGGTACCGCGTCTCGTCACCGGAGTGGGCAAGGATCGCAATGAGCGCCGGCAGAAGGTTGGGATCCACGGACGCGGGATTCTTTGCATGGGCGGCATGGAGTTCGGCAGCCTTGGCCTGCGCGGCCCGGTCGTTCCCGATCGTGCCCAGCGCCCGAAGCAAGTCGCCGCGCAATTGCCGGCGCAGCTCATCTTCGCCTGCAAGCGGCGTCCAGCCCAGATCGGCAACCACGGGTCCGATACGGTCACGCACGAAGGCTTCCAGCGCCGGCCGATGGCCCGGCTCGACGATCCGGTGCAACAGATGAAACGATTCGATCAACACCGCCCAGACATTTTTGTCCCGATCAGCCTGAAAATGCGCCGTCATGTCCAAATACTCGCTCAGGGGCATCAGCCCCGCCACGGCGGACGCCCAGGCATCGTTCACAAGATTAAATCGCTCGATCGGCGCCAGGCCGTCCGGCACCAGGCGCAGCAGGCGATCAAGCAATTCCGGCTCGTAGCGGACCCGGTAAAAGCCGTGCCCCCCTTCGTTCACCAACACTGATGCCACATTTTTCGGCACGTTCACCTGCGTGCCGGATGCGGTCAGCAGCAGTCGCTGCGAGTCGTGCTTCTTGGCGGTCGCCACTCTGAGCTGAATCGGGATGTGCCAACGCTGTTTCCAGGCAGACGCGCCGCGTGTTGCTTTCGAGAGATAGGTAAACCGTTGTTGCGTGAGACGAAGCCGGCCGTTCTTTTCCAGCGAGGCGGTCACCAGCGGATAGCCCGGCTTGAAAATCCATCCGTTCATCAGCTTCGGCACCGGCTGCTTCGCTGCGCGGCCCAGCGACACCCACAAGTCCTTCGTATCGGCATTGCCGTAGGCATGGCGCTTGAGATAGTTGCGGATGCCGTCACGAAAGACGGCCGGGCCGAGATATTGTTCGAGCATCCGCAGCACGGAGGCGCCCTTTTCATAGGTGAGCACGTCGAACATGGCATCGGCATCTTTCGGCGCGCGGACGGGATATTCGATCGGCCGCGAACTGTGGAGCCCGTCCACGATCATGGCCACCGCCCGTGAAGCACCGAACGTGTCCCACCGTTTCCATTCGGGCTTCCAGGCATCCACCGCCAGCATCTCCGCGAAGGTGGCAAAGGCTTCGTTCAGCCACAAGCCGTTCCACCAGGACATGGTGACCAGATCGCCGAACCACATGTGCGCGTTCTCGTGCGCCACGACATCGGCGATCCGTTCCAATTCGGCGTGGGTCGCGGCATGTTGATCCACCAGCAGCGCTGTTTCCCGGAACGTAATTGCGCCCAGGTTCTCCATCGCGCCGGAGGCAAAATCCGGGATGGCCAGCAGATCCAGCTTGTCGCCTGGATAGGGGAGGCCATAGTACTTTTCGAAAAACTTCAGCGAGAAGGAGGCGATCTCCTGCCCGAACTTCGCGAGATGTGTCTTGCCCGGCACGCACCAGAGGCGCAGCGGCGCCTTGCCGACCATCGTCGGGGCCGTCGCGGTGATTTCTCCGACGATGAAGGCCACCAGATAGGTGGACATCCTCATCGTGTCGGCAAATTGCAGGACTTTTTTACCGGCTTCCATTCTCTCTGAAACAATCCTTGTGTTGGACACGGCAGTCAGCGCTGGATCGATGACGAGCGTCGTCGCAAAGACTGCCTTGCAGTCCGGCTCGTCCCAGCAGGGGAAGGCCCGCCGCGCATCGGTGGCTTCGAACTGTGTCGCCGCCATGACGCGGGTGGCGCCGGATGCATCTTTATAGGTGCTGCGGTAGAAACCGCGGAGCTTGTCGTTCAGCTTGCCGTGAAAGGACAGGGACAGCTTCCAGATCCCGGTTGGAATGGCGGAGGGGAAAGTCAGCCGGCATTGTTCGGCCGGCTCATCGAGCGTGATCACGGCACGCTGCGACACGCCGCGATCGTCGGCGATAACCGCAGATGTCACGTCCAGCTCGACTGCGTTGAGGGTGATTTCTTTCGTGGGCCGGCGGATGGTAATCGTGATCGTTTCGTCACCGGTAAAAGCCGCGGTCGCCAGATCCGGTTCGAGACGAAGGTCGTAGCGTGAGGGAAGGATATGCCGAGGCAGCCGGAACGGATCTGCCTCAGTGCCCCGCATGCTGCTCCTCGACACCGGCCGGCGTGCCGACGATCACCAGCGAGGCCCGGGAGACAAACAGCCCGTTCTCGACCACGCCGGGCAGGGCGTTCAGTTGCAGCTCCAATTCGGCCGGCTTGTCGATTCGCGCGATGTTCACATCGAGAATGTAGTGGCCGGCTTCGGTCTTGAAGATTTTCCCGCCCCGCTTGCGCAGCACCGCCGTGCCGCCGAGCGCCTCGATTTTCTTCGCCGTATTCGCCCAACCGAACGGAATGATTTCAACAGGGAGGGGAAACGAACCGCCGAGCACCGGCACGCGCTTGGTGTGGTCCACGACCACGATGAACCGCTTCGCCGCCGCCGCCACGATTTTTTCCTTGAGCAGGGCCCCGCCGCCGCCTTTGATGAGATTCAACCGCTGATCGACTTGATCCGCCCCGTCGATCGCCATGTCGATCGGCCAGGCTGCGTCGTCCGGTAGGAGCGGAATCTTCGCTTTCCGGGCCAGCCTGGCTGTTTCCTGCGACGTCGGCACGCCCTTGATCTTGAGCCCCTTCTTGATGCGTTCGCCAAGCGCGAGGATCACGTGCTTCGCGGTCGAACCGGTTCCCAACCCGACGACCATCCCGTCGCGAACATAGTCCACGGCCTTGAGCGCCGCCTGCCGCTTGAGGTCGTCGAGATTCGAGACGCTCATGCAGATCCCTTGCGCAATTGCGCGGCGATGGAGGCCGCGCCCAGCAACGCGGCTTTCGGGTTCGTGATCACGCGCACCGGAATGCCGGCCAGCAGTTTCTTGTACCGGCCCTTGTCCGCAAAGGCCTTCATGAACATGCCGTCCTTGAGTTTGGCCAGCAGCCTGGGCGCAATGCCGCCGCCGACATAAACCGCATCCAGCGCCATCGCCTTGAGCGCCAGGTTGCCGGCTTCGGCTCCGTAGATGGTCGCGAACAGATCCAATGCCTGGATCGCAATCTCGGCCTGCTTTTTCAGGCCGGCTTCGGCAATGATCGCGGCCGGATCGCCGACCTTGATCTTTTCCGCCAGCCAGGTCGGCTCGTTCTTCTTCGTATCCCGCAGGAATTCATAGATGGCGTGCAGGCCCATGCCGGAGAGCACGCGCTCGTAACTGACATGCGTGTATTGCGTGCGCAGATAACGGAGCAAGTCGATCTCCAGATCGCTGGTGGGCGCGAAGCTGCTGTGCCCGCCTTCCGACGGCATCGGCTTGTACGTCTTCCCATCCCAAAAGAGCATCGCTTCGCCCAGGCCGGTGCCGGCGGCAATCAGCGCCATCGCGCCCTTGGTCTTGGGCGGCGTGCCGGCGTTCAAGACGTCCGCTTCGTCCGGCCTCAACACCAGCATCCCGTAGGCCGTCGCCTCCAGGTCGTTCAAGAGACGGACATGGGGAA
Source organism: Nitrospirota bacterium (assembly GCA_020028595.1). GTDB lineage: Bacteria > Nitrospirota > Nitrospiria > Nitrospirales > Nitrospiraceae > 2-02-FULL-62-14. The sequence goes on along the minus strand of JAIBHQ010000031.1, from coordinate 445 downwards.
TCGTGAACCGCTTCGACAGGGCCGCGCCGTCCACCACCCAGGGCAGGTTCGTGGTTTTGGAGGTGTTTTCGATGACCGGCCCGGCGATACCGAAACAGGCGGCATCCAGGATCGGCGGTTCCTGCTCAGCCGGAGCGTCCTGTGCTTCATCATCCTTCTTGTCTGAGGGCTCCGGCGCCGGATTCAAAAACTCCTCAAGAATATCTTCCAGCGATGCGTAGTCGGCACTGGCATAAGACTCCTCGCGTGCCGGTTCGACCCGCTCGGTCTTCCAGTCATAGAGCGCCAGGTTCGTCTTGGTTCCGCCGATGTCACCCGCCAAAATCATCTTATTCCTCCAGGATGTTGAAAACGGCCTCCAGCTTTGTTCTCGGTCGCTCAACCCCCTCAACGTACTTGCCCAGTACGCCTCGGGGCCCTCGCTCCCTGCGGTCGCGCTGGACGA
>JAIBHQ010000030.1 GCA_020028595.1 Nitrospirota bacterium | reverse complement strand
GGTCCTTCGCGGCTGCGCGTGCCCGTCTCGCAACGCGACTCCACGATTTCGCGACGAACCGTCATGAACAATGCGGGCTCGCCCGCGCTGTGAACCGGGGTGCCACGAACTGTGGTTGACCGTCCGCAACGGATTCTCACCGTTTCCGCCCTGACCGCGCTCGTTCGTGAGCGGCTGGAAGGGGGCTTCTCCGATTGCTGGGTGGAAGGCGAAGTCTCCAACCTGCGTACTCCCTCATCCGGCCACATCTATTTCACGCTCAAAGACGCGACCAGCCAGATTCGCGTGGTGCTGTTCCGGCCCGGCGCGCAACGCCTGCGGTTTGCGTTGAAGGAGGGGCTCCAGCTCGTCGTGCGCGGGCGTCTGACGGTGTACGAGCCGCGCGGCGAATACCAGATCGTCCTGGATTATCTGGAACCGAAGGGACTCGGCGCGCTCCAGCTCGCGCTGGAACAGTTGAAAGAGCGGTTGGCCCGCGAAGGCCTCTTCGAGCAAGCCCGCAAACGGCCGCTGCCGTTTCTGCCGCGCCGAGTGGGGGTTGTCACGTCGCTCACGGGCGCGGCGCTACGCGATATCCTGGCCGTGTTGCGCCGCCGGTGCCCGATCGTGGGCATCGTGGTCGCGCCGGTGCCGGTGCAGGGTGACGATGCGGCCGCGCAGATTGCCTCGGCCATCCGCGCGCTGAGCGCCTCCAAGCTCGTCGATGTCATGATCGTCGGACGGGGCGGAGGCTCGCTGGAGGACCTGTGGTCTTTCAACGAGGAAACCGTCGTGCGGGCCATTGCCGCATCGGACGTACCGGTCGTGTCGGCGGTGGGCCACGAGATCGACTACACGCTGGCTGATTTCGTGGCGGATTATCGCGCGCCGACCCCTTCAGCCGCGGCGGAAGCGGTCGCGCCGGTCCTGGACGACCTGGTCGAAGTCTTGCGCGATCGTTCGACACGCTTGAAGCTGGCGGTGCGCTCGCGCCTGCGCGAGGATCGCCAGGAATGCGCCGCCGCGCTGCGGGTGCTCTATGCGCGGACGCTCCCTGTCGAACAGGCTGCGCAGCGCCTGGATGATCTGACGGGACGGTTGGGCGGTTCAGTGATGGAAACGTTGTCCGCGTGGCAGCGGCGCGCGGACGCCTGCCGGCATGCCATCGAGGCCTGCAGCCCGGGAGCCCGCATTGGATCGGCGTTGACCCTGGTGCCCCAGCTGGCGAAGCGGATGGAGCAGGGTCTGCTGGCGGCGCTGGCGCTGAAGCACCAGGCCATCCGGTCCATCGCGTCGGCTCTCGACGGCTTGAGCCCGCTGGCTATTTTGGGACGGGGCTACAGCATTGTGCAGACGGTACCGGATGGGGCGGTCGTCAAGCGGGCGCGGGATGTATCCGTCGGCGATGATGTGCTGGCGAAGCTGGCGGATGGCCGGTTGCTATGCTCTGTGCGCAAGATTCTTCCCAACTCATAACACGGTTGCGCCTCCTTGGAGGCGCCCGTATAATAGGTTCGCGTGGTCGGATCGGGAGGCTGTTCCCATGGCTCCGGTAAAATTTGAACAGGCGCTGGCCCGGCTCGAGACGATCGTCTCGGAGCTCGAAAAGGGAGACCTCTCGCTCGACGACTCGCTGAGAATCTTCGAGGAAGGCATCAAGCTCTCCAAGACCTGCCTCAAGATGCTGGATGACGCCGAACGCAAGGTCGAGATCCTGATTCAAGACAAAGACGGGCGAAAACGGCTTCGTGCTCTTTCATTGGAAGAGGACGAAGACGAGCCCGCCCATTCCAACTGACACACTTCCCAGGCTGCCTTCTCACTCAGCCCTCCATGACTCGGAAGGGATCAACGGTTCGGGATCGGCTGGATCGCGTGCTGGTGGCCCGCGGGTTGGCGTCGAGCCGCGAGCAGGCCAGCCGGATGATTCTGGCCGGCACCGTCAGGGTCAACGGGGTGCTGACCGACAAGCAGGCGACCCTCGTGCCTGCCGAAGCCGCGATCGATGTCGCCTCGGGGACGACGCCCTATGTCAGCCGCGGCGGCGGCAAGCTTGTGGCGGCGCTCGATGCCTGGACGGTGGATCCGGCCGGGCTCGTCGCCATGGATGTCGGCGCGTCCACCGGCGGGTTCACCGATTGCCTGTTGCAGCGGGGCGCGCGGCGGGTCTATGCCGTGGATGTGGGCTACGGGCAGTTGGACTGGAAGTTGCGGCAGGATCCCCGCGTGGTTGTGCTCGATCGGCAGAACATTCGCTACCTGGAACGCGCGGCGGTGCCGGAGCCGATTGATCTGGCCGTGATCGATGTGTCGTTTATTTCGCTGACGCTCGTGCTGCCCTGCGTGGTGCCGTTTCTCGGACGGCCGGCGCGGGTCATCGCGCTCGTCAAGCCGCAGTTCGAGGTCGGGAAGGGCCAGGTGGGACGCGGAGGCATCGTGCGTGACGAGGAGCAGCGGCGCGCGGTGACTGCGAAAGTGCTGGCCTGCGCCGAATCGCTCGGGTTCCGATCTCTCGGCGTTCTGGATTCGCCGGTGTTGGGGCAAAAAGGCAATCGTGAAATCCTGCTGGGGTTGAACTGGGCCGGCGCGCGCGCCGGGGGACATTCCGCATGACGCAGCGGAGGAACGCGTGAAAATTCTGGTCACCGGAGGGGCCGGGTTCATCGGATCCCATCTCGTCGATCGCCTCGTGCAGGAAGGGCATGAGGTCGTCGTGGTGGATAACCTCTCGACCGGCAAGCGCCGGAATCTGAACCGGGCGGCGGAATTCTACAAGCGGGACGTGCAGGGCTCGCGCATGGAGGGCGTGTTCCGCCGGGAGCGTCCCGTCGTCCTGATCCATCTGGCGGCGCAGATGAACATCCGCCGGTCCGTCGAAGACCCGCTGTTCGATGCGCAGGTCAACATTCTCGGCACGCTGAACGTGCTCGATCACGCGGTCCGGTATGGAACGCGAAAAGTCATCTTTGCGTCATCGGGCGGCGCCATCTACGGGGAGCAGGACGTGTTCCCCGCGCCGGAGTCGCACGCGACCCGCCCCCTGTCGCCCTACGGCATCAGCAAGCTGACGGGCGAATATTACCTGGCCTATTACCAGCGGGTCAGCGGGATTCAATACGTGAGTCTTCGATTCAGCAATGTCTTCGGCCCCCGCCAGGATCCCTACGGGGAAGCCGGCGTGGTGGCCATTTTTACTCAGAAAATGCTGGCCGGCGAGCAGCCGATCATCAACGGCAACGGCCGGCAGACGCGGGACTTCATTTATGTGGACGACGTCGTGGAGGCGCACATGGCGGTGTTGGGCAAGGATGTCCAGGGCGTCTATAACGTGGGCACGGCGCACGAAACGCCCATCAATGAGCTGTTCGGAAAACTCGTGGATCTGACCAAGTCGGGATGCAAGCAGCTCTATGGACCGGCCAAGAAGGGCGAGCAGGCCCGCAGCGTGGTGGATGCCAGCAAGCTGCGGCAGGAACTGGGATGGGAGCCGCGCGTGTCGCTGGATGACGGGCTCGCGCGCACGGCCGAGTATTTCCGCGCGCAGTGAACGGGTCAACCCGCATTATTCATGGCGGTTCGTCGCGAAATCGTGGAGTCGCCATGCGAGACGAGCGCGTGGAGCCAGGAGAGGCCGAGGCGTACTTGAAACAGTACGTCGAGGTCACGAGGGGCGAGCCCGCTCGCCAGCATGCCGACAAGCGCGTGCTGGCTTGTCGCAGCGGCGAATCTGCGATTGCAGCAGAAGCGTCCGTGGATAATGCGGGTTTAGTAGCGCGGGACCTTCTGGTCGACGTGAATGGACCAGGCGTCGATCCCACCCACCAGGTTTTTGACGCTCGCGAATCCCTGCTGATGGAGAAAGGCGGTGGCGTCGGCGCTCCGCATCCCGTGATGGCAATGGCAGACGATCTCGGCGTTGCGGTCAAGCTTGTCCAGGGATTGCGGGACGGTCGCGAGCGGAATCAGGATCGCTCCCTCGATCTTGGCGGTGGCATATTCCCAGGGTTCCCGGACATCTACCAGGACGAGCTTGTCGCCTTTATCCAATCGCTGCTTGAGTTCCTGAACGGTGATGGTGAATCCCATGTGTGCGGCCTCCCTCTCAGAACGACTCCATGACGAGCCGTATCATAGGGGGCCGGTTGAGAGACTGTCAATTGGGTGCCGGCAGATGCCGGGAGCTTCAACAGAGGGGAACGGGAGGGCATGAAGAGGCGGAACACGAGAGCGAAGCCAACACAACAGGCGATTGTCGTGCTGGTGACGGCGGCCTCGAAACAGGAGGCCGCTAGGATCGGACGGACGTTGGTCAGGGCCGAACTTGCCGCCTGCGTCAACGTGTTGCCTGGAATTCGCTCGATTTTTCGCTGGGAGGGTAAGGTCTCCGACGAACGGGAAGTCCTGCTGATCGTGAAGTCCAGGAGCGATCTTTTTGGTCGATTGGCCGCCGAAGTCAAGCGGCTCCATAGCTACCAGGTCCCCGAGGTGATTGCCTTCCCGATTGCATACGGAGCGGCTGATTATCTGGCCTGGATACACGAATCAACGCGTAAACTATTGAAATCATAGTATTTATAAAAAGACAAAATGGTTGACCGTTTGGGGGATGTTTGGGTAGACTTACACTTCGCTTTACGAAAAGGTAGGGTTTCGAGCAGGAACCCGATGAATAGAGATATGGATACGACGGGAAAAAACCAAGCCGCTGATGCCTGCACCATTGTGATATTCAGAGGGGCCAAGTCCGCCCCCCTGCGGTTCAGCTTTTCAGGGCCCACCATGAAGCGGATAAAGATCCTGGGGCTAGGGCTTCTCCTGGCGCAGGGCCTGTTTCTGACCCATTATGTGATCCAATCGAGCCAGGTTTGGGAACTGGAGATTCTTCGAGAAGAAACCGCTACGCTACGCGGGCAGACTACCTCGTTTTCCACCTCGCTGGAAGATTTGAAGCGTCGCATGTTGACCATGAAAGAGGTCAATCAGCGGCTGCGCATTATGCTGGGAATCCAGGACCAACGGCCGGCCGACATGATGAGCGGCAAGGGCGGCAGCGAGCGTCCCATGGATGGCGGGCAGCCGCTTGAGGGCGTGGATCTGACGAATCAGCCGGTCGGCATGCCGGATCCTCCTCCTGCCGACGTGACGCCGAAAGAGGGCAAGCCGCTGATCGAAAAAGTCCAGCAGGACATTGCCTGGCTTCAACACCACTCCACGGAAGAAGAGCGGATTTTGGAGGAATTAATCGAAGCGGCCAAGGACAAGTCCGCGCGCTGGGCGGCCACTCCCTCCATCTGGCCGGTCAGAGGGTGGGTGACATCCGGCTTCGGCGCCCGCATTTCCCCCTTTACGAACCAACTGGCCATGCATGACGGGCTCGACATCGGTGCGGCGCCCAATACGCCGATACAAGCGCCGGCCAACGGCCATGTGATATCAGCCGGCTTCGATGCCAAGATGGGCAATATGGTGCTGATCGATCATGGCTATGGGATTCAAACAGAGTACGGCCACCTGGCGAAACTGTTGGTCAGGCAGGGACAAAAAGTAAAGCGCGGCGATATCGTCGCATTGGTCGGCAGCACCGGACTCTCGACAGGGCCTCATCTCCATTACATGGTCAAGGTCAAGGGCCAGACCGTCAATCCGCACAATTACATTCTCGACTAGGTCCTCTCCGAATCGATCCCTCGTTTCAGCCGCTCGTTCTTCCTCCTGCTGGAATATTCAGACGTCGTCCGGTGAGGCGAGAGCCCTGTGCTATACTGCATCAACTGTCGGCGGCAACGGTGCCGTGCGTGACGCAAAAAACTCCTCGTGACACCCCATCCAATTCTTGACATTGGCGAACAACTCGGCCTGCGCAAGGATGAGCTGATCCCGTACGGTCGGTACGAGGCCAAAGTTTCGCTCGATGTTCTTGCGCGGCTTGCGGACCGTCCTCTCGGGCGATACGTACTGGTCACCGCGATCAATCCCACGCCTCTGGGAGAAGGCAAAACCACGACCGCGGTGGGGTTGGTCATGGGTCTCTGCCGCCTGGGCCAACGGGCGGTCGTGAATCTCCGGCAGCCGTCGCTGGGGCCGGTATTCGGTCTCAAGGGTGGCGGCGCCGGCGGCGGGCGCGCCTGCATCGTTCCGATGGAGGAGATGAACCTCCACCTGACTGGCGACTCGCATGCCGTTCAATCGGCGCACAATCTGCTCTCCGCCTTTGTGGACAATCATCTTTTTCACGGCAATACGCTGGAACTGGATCCCGGGCAGGTAGCCTGGCCGCGGGCCGTCAGCGTGAGCGATCGGTCGCTGCGGCATGTTCGGGTCATCGGAAAAAACGGCGAAGAGCGCGAGGCGCGGTTCGTCCTCACGGAAGCTTCCGAGGTGATGGCGATTCTGGCGTTGGCGACGAGTCTCGCTGATTTGCGCGCCCGACTGGGCCGGATCGTCGTGGGGGTGGCCAGGGACGGCCGGCCGGTGACGGCGGACGACCTGCACTGCGCCGGCGCGATGGCGGCGCTGTTGAAGAACGCGCTCTGTCCCAATCTCTTGCAGACGGTTGAAGGGACGCCGGCCCTGGTGCATGCCGGGCCGTTCGGGAACATCGCCCACGGCAATTCGTCCGTGCTCGCCGATCTGCTGGCGCTGCGCTGTGCCGGCTATGTCGTGACGGAGTCCGGCTTCGCGAGCGAGCTGGGCGCGGAGAAGTTTTTCAATATCAAATGCCGGGTGTCCGGGCTGACTCCCGATGCCGCGGTGATCGTGGTCACCCTGCGGGCGCTGAAGTTTTATGGCGGTGGGGGGGAAGTCAAATCCGGACAGCCGGTTCCTGCCGGTCTGACCGGACCGAATCGTGATGCACTGGCGAGGGGACTTGCCAACCTGGAACAGCACCTCGCCAACGTGCAGGCGCACGGGATCCCTTCGGTTGTCGCGGTCAACGCGTTCGACCAGGATTCAGACGACGAGTTGCGTTGGGTGTGCGAGCAGGCCGAAAAAGCGGGGGCGACCAGCGCGGTGGTCACCACTCACTTTCGGGATGGCGGGAAAGGATCGGAAACGCTCGCCCAGGCTGTCATGGCCGCCTGCCGGCAGCCGAACCGGTTCACGCCACTTTACGATGTCGCGTGGCCGATCAAGAGGAAAATTGACACCATTGCTACGCGGATGTATGGCGCCTCCGGTGTCAGCTACGGTGCGCAGGCGGAGCAGGATATCGAGCGGGCGACCCGATGGGGTTATGACCGATTGCCTATCTGCATGGCCAAGACGCCGCTGTCACTGTCTCACGACCCGGCGCTCAAGGGCCGGCCGTCAGGGTTTACCGTTCCGATCACGGAACTCCGCGTCCTGGCCGGCGCCGGATTTCTCACGGCGGTCTGCTCGGGAATCGAACTCCTGCCGGGCTTGCCCGCGCATCCATCTGGAGAGCACATCGATTTGGATCCGGAGACGGGGGAGATTGTGGGACTGTCTTAGCAGTGTGACAGGTGACAGGTGACGAGTGGCAAGTATGGGAGAGGACGGCGTCAGTTACCCGTCACGCGTTACTGATCACGCGTCACGGGTTTTAGCGTTGCTTGAGGTATTTGAGGAATTCGGAGTCAGGGGTCAGGACCATCGTCGTTGAATTGTGAGAGAAGGTCTTTTTGTAGGCTTCCATCGAGCGGGTGAACTCGAAGAACTTGGGATCCTGGCGGTAGGCCGATGAATAGA
>JAIBHQ010000204.1 GCA_020028595.1 Nitrospirota bacterium | reverse complement strand
GCCAGGTTGTCGGACTCCGTCGCGCCGCTGGTGAAGACGATCTCCTTCGCGTCGGCGTGGATCAGCTTGGCGATCTGCTTGCGGGCGTTTTCCACGGCTTCCTCGGCTTCCCAGCCAAAGGCGTGGTTGCGGCTCGCCGCGTTGCCGAACTTCTCGACGAAGTAGGGCAGCATCGCCTCCAGGACACGCGGGTCCATGGGGGTGGTGGAATGATTATCCAGAAAAATCGGCAGTTTCATTGAGACACTCCTTGTCCGGCTCCGGCCGTCGAGAGCGATTGCACGGTGATCAGCGGCGTGCCACCCATCATGTCGGCCACGGTCATGTTGTTCAATAATTGATAAATGCTGTCTTGCACCTTCAACAGGGGAGTTCTGATGTTGCAATGGTTGAAGCAGGAGCACGAGGTCGTTTTATCTTCCTGCTCCTGGTAGCAATCGGTGATGCCAAGCGGACCTTCGATGGCTTCGAGCAATTGCGCGATCGTGATCTCGCGGGCGTTTCGCGCCAGGAGATAGCCGCCCTTGGGGCCGTTCTGGCTTTCGACGATGCCCTGCCTGGCCAGCGTCTGGAGCACCTTCGCCAGGAGTTCGACCGGGATGTGGTACTCCTCCGCGATCTCCTTCGTGTTGACCACGCGGGCCTTGTGCAGATCGCCAAACTGCACCGAGGCGATGTACTGCACTGCCATCAGGCCGTAATCCGCTTTCTTCGAGAACTTCAGCATGTGGTCCCCCTGACCATGTTTATCGGAGACTCTTTTAATCTCCGATCATTTCAGTCGGACTCATGATATAATCACGACGTTGCAACTGTCAACAAGTAATTAAACTTGTAAATACAATAAGTTAACTGAATAAATAAGAGATGAAAAACTGACGGACGCTGTGCTATGGTGAGACGCACTGAGGTAAAAAGGAAAGGCTAAAGAGCAGAGAGTATGGGCGGAACCAATCCCTATATTGAGAAGGCAGACTACGAGCGACCGACCAAGCCCTATACGGTCACGTTCATCTCTCCAGACAAAACCGAAACGAAAGTCCAGGTAGATCCGGCCAAAATTCCATACGGCGAAACCGGCCTGCCGGGGAGCCTGCTCGACATCGCGATGGGGAACGGTCTGGAATTGGAGCATGTTTGCGGCGGTGTCTGCGCCTGCTCGACCTGCCACGTGATCGTCAAGCAAGGATTGGAGACCTGCAGTGAGGGCACGGACGACGAGTTCGACCAACTCGAACAGGCGCCGGCCACGACGCTGCAGTCGCGGCTGGGCTGTCAGTGCGTGCCGAACGGAACCAAGGACATCGTTGTCGAAATCCCCGCCGTGAGCATCAATCTGGTCAAGGAAGGCCACGGACTTTGAATTTTGTGATTTGATGATTTGTTGATTGTGGGATTGCTCGGACAATTCCTCAAATCACCAGATCGCCAAATTACGAAATCACTAAATCGCGGCTCCGCCGCGCCTCCCTATACAACCCTCAAACAGCGTGCTATAGATACGCGCCATGTTTCGTGATTCGGATGCTGCCAACATGGGGCAGGGCGCGGGCAAAGCCGAGCCGATAGGCAAGGTCCGCGTGCGGTTTGCGCCCAGCCCGACCGGCTATCTCCACATCGGCGGCGTGCGCACGGCCCTCTTCAACTGGCTCTTCGCGCGGCGCCACCAAGGCACGTTCATCCTGCGCATCGAGGACACGGATCAGGAACGGTCCACCGACGAAGCGATTCAGGCCATTCTCGACGGCATGCGATGGGTCGGGCTGGATTGGGACGAAGGGCCCTTCCGCCAGACCGAACGCATGGACCTCTACCGCCGGCATGCCACGCAACTGTTCGAGCAGGGCAAAGCCTATTGGTGCGTCTGCGCGCCGGGCGAGTTGGAAACCAGACGGAAAGAGGCGCTGGCCAAAGGACTCACGCAGAAGTACGACGGCCGCTGCCGCGCCAAGGGCATTACCAAACCCACCGGCGAAGCGGCGTTGCGATTCAAGGCGCCGCAGGAAGGCGAGATCGTCGTTGACGATCTGGTCAAGGGCAAGGTCGTCTTCGACAACACGGTGCTGGACGACCTGATCATTCTTCGCTCCAACGGCTACCCGACCTACAATTTTTCCGTCGTGGTGGACGACGCGCTCATGGGCATCACGCACGTCATCCGCGGCGACGATCATCTTACAAACACGCCGCGGCAAATTCCGATATTCCAGGCGCTGGGTTTTGCCGTGCCGAAGTTCGGGCACCTGTCGATGATCCTCGGGTCCGATAAAGCCCGGCTCTCCAAGCGGCATGGGGCCACCTCCGTGCTGGCCTACCGCGACATGGGTTATCTGCCGGAGGCCGTGGTCAATTATCTGGTGCGGCTCGGCTGGTCGCACGGCGACCAGGAACTGTTCACGCGCCAGGAACTGATCGAGAAGTTCGATTTCAAACACGTGCAATCATCCTCGGCGGTGTTCAACCAGGAAAAAATGGTCTGGGTCAACGAGCAGTACATCAAGCAGGGCGAGCCAGGCCACGTGGTCCGGCTCCTGCTTCCCTTCCTGGAACAAGCCGGGTTGAAGGAAGCCGTGAAGGCTGCCTCGCCAGAATGGCTGGCCAAGCTGGTCGTCATGGTGCGGGAGCGGACCAAGACACTGGTGGAAATGGTCACGTGGGTCACGCCGTACTTCGGGCAGGATGTAGCCATGGATGAGGCGTCGGCGAAGAAATTCCTCACGCCTGCCATGGCGCCGGCATTGGTCAAACTGGTCGCGCGATTCGAGGCGGAGCCGGCGTTTCACAAGGAGCAATGGGAAACGATCTTCAAGCAAGTCGTGGAGGAG
>JAIBHQ010000029.1 GCA_020028595.1 Nitrospirota bacterium | reverse complement strand
TCATCTTCATCGACGAGCTGCACACGCTCGTAGGCGCCGGAGCGGCGGAGGGTTCGATCGACGCCTCCAACATGCTCAAGCCGGCCCTGTCGCGCGGAGAGATTCAGTGCATCGGCGCGACAACGCTCGATGAATACCGGAAACATATCGAGAAGGACGGGGCCCTGAAGCGGCGATTCCAGCCGATCTACGTGCAGCCGCCCAGCGTGGATGAAACGGTCCGGATCATCCAGGGCCTGCGCGACCGCTACGAAGAGCACCACGGCGTCGAAATCACCGAAGAAGCCATCCTGGAATCCGTCAAGTTGTCGGACCGGTACATCTCCGACCGATTCCTGCCCGATAAAGCGATCGACTTGATCGATGAGACCGGCTCGCGCGCGAAGCTGCAAACCTATGCCCTGCCCGGCGAGCTCAAAGCGATGGAGCAGGAGCTCAAGAAGGTCTCCCGAGAAAAAGAATCGGCCATTTCGCTGCAAAACTTCGAGGAAGCGGTCAAGTTCCGCGAGGAAGAAGAGCGCCTGCGAAAGCTGCTGGAGGAATCCAAGCGCGAGTGGAAGAAAAATCAGGAAAAAAACAGGCCCGTCATTACCAAGGAAGATGTCGCGTATGTGGTCTCGAAAATGACCGGCATCCCGCTTTTCAAGCTGGAAGAAGAGGAATCGCAGAAGCTGCTTCACATGGAAGAGTTCCTGCACAGGCGGATCGTGGGGCAGGAAGAGGCGATTTCGGCCGTCTGCCGGGCAATCCGCCGTTCACGCGCAGGCTTGAAAGAAGCCAAGAAGCCGATCGGGTCCTTTATCTTCCTCGGCCCAACCGGCGTCGGGAAAACAGAGCTGGCGAGAGCCCTGGCCGAGTTTCTGTTCAATTCCGAAGACGCGCTGATCCGTATCGACATGTCGGAATACCAGGAGAAATTCACCAGCTCGCGCCTGTTCGGAGCCCCTCCGGGCTACGTCGGGTACGAAGAGGGCGGCCAGCTGACCGAGAAAGTCCGGCGCCGGCCCTATTCGGTGGTGTTGTTCGACGAGATCGAGAAGGCGCACCCGGACATCTTCAACGTGATGCTGCAGGTGCTGGACGACGGCGTGCTCACGGACAGCCTGGGCCGGAAGGTCGATTTCAAAAACACAGTCGTGATCATGACCTCCAACCTGGGTACGAAGCTCATCCAGAAGGGCGTATCTTTGGGATTCCAGCAAGCGGAGACCGAGCAAAATCGGCGGATCAAGGATGAAGTTCTGGCGGAGCTGCGGCGGGCATTTAGCCCGGAGTTCTTGAACCGCATCGACGAAGTGGTGGTGTTCCACCAATTGGAGAAACTCCACCTGGTCAGCATCGTCGATATCATCATCAAAGAGCTCAATGCGCGACTCCTGGAGAAGGGCGTTCAACTCGACATCAGCGATGAAGTGAAGCAGTGGCTGATCAAGGAAGGCTACCAGCCGCTCTACGGCGCGCGGCCGATGCGCAGAACCATCCAGAAGAGCATCGGTGATCCGTTGTCGGAAGAGCTGCTCAGGGGCCGCTTCAAAGATTCGCGAAGGATCAAGGTCGTGCTCAAGGACGACGCGCCTGCCTTCATCGAAGAAGAAGTGCTGGCAGGGGTTTGAGATCAGCCCCAGCCTTGCACTGAGGATGTTGAAAAAGGCTTCCAGCGTCGTTCTCGCTTCGCTCAAAACCTCAACGTACCCGAAAACGTACGTCTCGGTCTTTCGCTCGCTGCGGCCTTGCTGGAAAGCCTTTTTGACCATCCTCCATCCGCACAGTCATTTGGCAACCGCGCTGCCATCGTGACATCACTGTCGCCTGCACCACGTTCGTACCCGACAATCCTGGCCATCGAAACGTCCTGCGATGAAACGGCCGCCGCCGTCATGTCTGGCGACGGGCAAATTGCTGCCAGTGTGCTGTGCTCGCAGCACGACGTACATGCGCGCTACGGCGGGGTCGTTCCTGAACTAGCCGCGAGGAGGCACATTGAAACTGTGGATACGATCACAGCCGAGGCCCTTCGCAAAGCGGGGATGACCTGGGCCGACATTCAGGCCGTTGCCGTGACGCAAGGGCCCGGGTTGGCCGGTGCGCTTCTGGTCGGGCTCAGCTTCGGCAAATCGCTGGCGTACGCATTGCGCGTCCCGCTGATCGGCGTCAACCACCTGGAAGGCCATATCGCGTCGGCCTGGATGGATCAGCCGGACTTTCCGACGCCGTGCGTTGTGCTGGTGGTGTCCGGCGGGCATACGCATCTCTATCTCGTCCAGTCAGGCGGCACCATGCAGCTCCTTGGGAAGACCCTGGACGATGCCGCCGGCGAAGCCTTCGATAAAGCGGCAAAAATTTTAGGGCTCGGCTTCCCAGGCGGACCGGCGATTGACCGGCTGGCCAGAACCGGCAACGCAACCGCGATCGCTTTCCCGCGCCCGTACTTGAAGCCCGGCAGCCTGGATTTCAGCTTCAGCGGTCTGAAAACCGCCTTGTTGTACGACTGGCGCGATCGCGGCCAATCGACGCAGCAGGGAATGATCGCCGACGTCGCAGCCAGCTATCAGGAAGCGATCGTGGATGTCCTGGTCGAAAAGGCATTCCGCGCAGTACGCCGTCATCACGTCCGCGCCCTGGCGGTCGTGGGCGGCGTCTCGGCCAATTCCAGGCTGAGAACGGTGCTTGCCGCGCGCGCTGCGGCAACCGGCATCCGGCTGGCCGTGCCGCCGATCACCCTCTGCACGGATAATGCCGCGATGATTGCCGCTGCAGGCCAGCGCGCTTACCGGGCGGGCCGCCTGGCTGCATGGGATCTGGAAGCCTCGGCGGACCTTCCACTTCCAACCGAAGCAGATTCCCCGTCGTTACGCAGCCGCACGTCCGGCACAAGGAGAGCGTAAGATTCCAACGATTCACGGCTACATCAACGGCCTCAAAGCCAGCCACCTCCTGAGGCTGGAACATTTATACCGGCGGCGCGTTCCGGTCACAGCCGTCATCAGCACGGAACTCGCCAAGTCCTGCACGGACCTGTCGTACGAAATCCGGCGCGAGATCGGGCTGCTCATCAATCGGCGGGGTGCCGTCGAATACGTCTGCGTCGGACAGGGACGCGACATGAGCCTGCCGGACTTGTCGCGATTCCGTTCCGGCCCTCGCTCATTGCGCGGCCTGCGACTGGTACGGACCCATTTGCAAAACGATCCGCTGACGCAGCAGGACCTCACCATGCTGGCATTGCTCAGACTCGATCTGGTCGCAGCCATCGGCGTGGGGCCCAGCGGTCTGCCTGCCGACATGTCGGTGGCCCATATGGTGCCGCCGAACCAGCAGGGCCGCCTGCATGCCCTGCTCACGGCCAAACCGTTTCACGCCTGGGATCTGGATTGCCAGTCACTGATCGAGTCCATTGAATCCGAGTTGGCTCGCGCCGGAACAGGCCATGCGGTCTCCCATGGGACTGAATCGGCGATTCTGGTCAGCGCATCGGCCGAGATCCGGACGGCACAGGAAGATCGGATGGAGGAGTTGGTCGATCTGGCGCGTTCGAATGACTTGTCCGTCCTGGAGACGGTCATTCAGCGATGCCAGTCCATCAATCCCAAATACCTCATGGGCAGCGGCAAGCTCAAAGACGTCATCATGAAGGCACTGCAAAAAGGCGCGGACTTGCTGGTGTTCGATCAGGATCTCACGCCGGCGCAGGCACGCGCCATTGCAGACGTGACCGAAATGAAGGTCATCGACCGGACACAGCTGATTCTCGATATTTTTGCTCGCCGGGCGCACAGCCGGGAGGGGAAGATCCAGGTCGAACTGGCCCAATTGCGCTACTTGTTGCCCAGGCTGTCCGGAGCCGGCACTTCGCTCTCCAGGCTTGGCGGCGGCATCGGCGGGCGCGGCCCCGGCGAAACCAAGCTGGAAACGGACCGGCGCCGCGTTCGTGACCGGATCGCCCATTTGGAACGCGAGCTTGAGGCCTTCGGCCGTCACCGCGATCAACGGCGGGCGCGCCGGTTCCGCTCAAAAATCCCAACTATTTCCATCGTCGGCTATACCAACGCCGGAAAATCCACGTTGTTAAATGCACTGACCGGCAGCCAGGTCTCGGCTGAAGACCGTCCCTTCGAGACGCTCGACACCTCCAGCCGGCGCCTGCGGTTCCCGCGCGACCGCGAAGTCATCATTACGGATACCGTCGGGTTCATCCGCGATCTACCCAAGGCATTGGTGGGCGCCTTCATGGCAACCCTGGAAGAACTTCGCGATGCGGACCTGCTCCTGCATCTGATCGATGCCAGCAGCCCACGGCTCGACACCCAGATTGAAGCGGTCGAAAAGATTCTGGGAGAACTCGACCTGGCGCACATCCCCCGCATCCGCGTCCTCAATAAATGCGATAAACTGAGGCCCGACGAAATTGCCGGTCTCTGCAAGCATTACCGCGCCATGGCCATTTCCGCCGTCATGCCAAACACCCTGGGGCCGATGGTCGAGACGCTGTCGGACGCTCTCGTCGCGCATCAGCTTCGCGCATCGGAGGAATCCGGCAATTCCAGCCAGATCGCGCGCGTGGTCTGATCCATGCCGGCCACACACCGTCGAACGCGATCCCAGCCGGCCCGCGCACGGGCGGCACGCATTTTCAGCGCCCTGCAACGGACCACGCCCGTCCCGCGGGTCGAACTTCAGCACCGGACGCCCCTCCAGTTGCTGATTGCAACCATCCTGTCGGCTCAGTGCACGGACCAGCGGGTCAACCAGGTCACCCCGGCGCTGTTTCAACGCTACCGAACCGCCGGCGAGTATGCCGCTGCCGATCAGACCGACCTGGAGCACCTGATCAAATCCACTGGATTTTTCAAGAGCAAAGCGCGAAATATCATCGGGTGCTGCCGGACACTCATTGAACGTTTCAACGGCACCGTGCCCGGGACGATGGAGGCGCTGGTGACGTTGCCGGGCGTCGGGCGGAAAACAGCGAACGTGGTGCTGGGCAATCATTTCGGAGAGCCGGCCGTGATCGTCGATACGCACGTCAAACGCGTCTCTCAGCGACTGGGGCTCTCAGCCAGCGGCGATCCGGATCGGATTGAGCAGGACTTGCAGCAACTGATGCCGCCACAGGAATGGACTCCCGGCTCGCAACGGCTTCTGCTCCACGGCCGGTACGTGTGCCTGGCACGGTCGCCGAAGTGCCGCGAGTGCGGCATCGAAAATCTCTGTCGTTGGAAAGGGAAACAACTACGATGATCCGAAGCATGACAGGCTATGGGCGCCGCCAGGCTCCCTGGACCGGCGGCATCGTGACCGCCGAAATACGATCCGTCAATCACCGGTTCTGTGAGATTGCCGTGCGCCTCCCCCGAGGGATGGCTCGACTGGAAGACAGTCTCAAAGAACTCATCCAGCGTCAGTGCGCCAGAGGGAGAATCGACCTCACGGTGTCTCTCACGGGCGGGCGGGAGACGCGCACGATCGCCAGCCTCGATCGCCGCTTGGCCAAACAGTACCACCGGCTGCTTGATCAGCTTCGACGGGAGTTCCATCTTGCCGGCTCGATCGACCTGGCCCTGCTCGCCGGTCTTCGAGACCTGATTGTCGTCACCGAGCAGCCCGTCGACGACAAGGCGCTGCAAACGCTCATCAAGCGGCTGGTCGCCGGCGCCGTCACCGATCTGAACAAAATGCGCCAGCGCGAGGGGAAAGCGCTCACGGCGCATCTCACCGGCTTATTGGCGACCATCGAGAAGGAATTGGCGCAGATCGCAACGAGAATCCCGCAGGCGGTTCGAGACCACTATGACCGTATGAAAGGACGCATCGAAAAACTGCTTGAACCGGGACGGGCCGACACCGGCCGGCTCGAGCAGGAGCTGGCGGCCTTCGCCGACCGGAGCGACGTCAGCGAAGAGCAGGCGCGTCTGCGCTCGCACCTCCAGCAATTTCGGGACACCATGAAGAACCAGGACTCCATCGGCAAGACTCTGGACTTTCTGCTGCAAGAAATGGGACGCGAGACCAACACCATCGGCTCCAAGGCGAACGATGCCCAGATTGCCGGCCATGTCGTGCGAATCAAAGGAGAACTGGAAAAGCTTCGTGAACAAGTGCTAAATATTCAATAGTCCGGCAGGGGTAGGGGGGAGGCATACGCGGCATGGCGATCGAACGGCGAGGGGTGCTCTTTGTGGTCTCGGCTCCATCGGGAGCCGGGAAAACGACGCTCTGTAAAGAGCTCGTGACCAGCGTCACGGGGGTGCATCCGTCCATCTCGTGCACGACGCGCACGCCTCGTCCAGGTGAAGTGCATGGTCAGGACTACTATTTTGTCGACGAACAAGTCTTCCAGGCCATGGCCGAGCGGAACGACTTTGCGGAATCGGCTCGGGTCTACGGCCACTTCTATGGGACGCCGCGGCAGGCATTGATGGACATGCTGGAAAAGGGACTCGACGTGCTGCTGGAAATCGACACCCAGGGCGCCATGCAGATTAAAAAGAAATTCTCCGATGGCGTCTACATCTATATTCTGCCTCCCTCCATTGACGCCTTGCGCGCCAGACTCATTCAGCGGGGGGATGCCCCGGAGGAGATCCAGCGCCGCATGCAAAAGGCCAGGCAGGAAATCCTGAACTACCGGGAATACGACTATATCGTCCGCAACGAGGACCTCAAACAGGCTTCGCAGGAACTGCAGGCCATCGTCCATGCGGAACGCACACGCATGAAGCGTGTTGATATCAATTGGCTTGAACAAAATTTCATCGCTGACCCCACAACCACATAAAGGAGTATCACGATATGATCGACGCAATCTCGTTGTTGCCCGTATACGACCACTCGCAGATCGACTCCCGTCACCGGCTCGTGATTGCCACCTCGCAGCGTGCCAAACACCTCATGCAGGGCGCGCGTCCGTTGGGACAATCCAAGTACGCCAAAGCGACCTCCATCGCGTTGGATGAAATGCTCCACCAGAAGGTTGTGTTCCTGACCGGCAAGGAAGCCCAGAAGGCCATCAAGGAGGCCAAGCGCGGGAAGGACAGTGAAATGGAGCGCATAGCCGTGGCGGCAACCCGCGAGGACGCCCGCGAGATCAAGAAAGAGCTCACCGTCTACGTCGACGATTCCCCGAAGCCGGCTGAGGCGAAAGAAGAGTAGAAAGGGTGTTCGTGGAACAGTCTTCAGACAGACCGTTCATCGGGAAACGCGTCCTGCTGGGTGTCAGCGGCAGCATCGCCGCCTACAAGGCGGTTGAATTGCTGCGCACGCTGATGCGGGAGGGTGCCGATGTCTCTGTCGTCATGACCGACGCAGCCACGCGGTTTGTCACCCCCCTGACCTTCGAAGTGCTGTCACGGCACCCGGTGGCGACGGATATGTTCGCTGCGCATCAAGAGATGCTCCATTTGACGCGGCCGGAGGAGGCCGATGTTTTCATCATCGCTCCCGCAACGGCCAACACTCTGGCCAAGCTCGCACTGGGCCTCGGAGACGATCTGCTGAGTACCATGGTTCTGACAGCATCGTGCCCGTTGATTGTGGCGCCGGCCATGGACGGCGGGATGTGGGACCATCCGACAGTTCGGGAGCATGTCGAACAGTTGAGATCGCGCGGCCTGACCGTGCTCGATCCGGTTGAAGGCCCGCTCGCGTCAGGCAAGATTGGCAAAGGCCGTTTGACTGACGAGCAGACGATCCTGAAGGCTGTCGAAGCCTG
>JAIBHQ010000203.1 GCA_020028595.1 Nitrospirota bacterium | reverse complement strand
GACTCGTGCCGTCGAGCAGGCAGGCCGGCTGATAGCGGCCGATCTGGCCATGCGGTTTCAGAATTTCATGGACCTGCGAGACAAACCCGCCGCCGCGCCCGCTCCGGCATCCGGCGCGGCGAACGGCACGTCGCAAACCGACAAGCCCGGCGCCGGCGGGATGCCGGCGAAATAACGGCCACGAGACCTCATGAAAGCCCTCGAATTGGACACCGCGCTCAAGAAACAGGGCCTCGCGCCGCTCTATCTGGTCATGGGCGAAGAGGATTATCTCAGGGATCAGGCCGTGGCGACGCTCAAGGCCTCGGTGCTGGGCGGTTCCTCCGCGGATGCCGACGGTGGGCCAGGATCAGGACTGGACCTGTTCAATTATGACCTGCTGTACGGCGATGAGAGCGATGGGGAAGAGATTCTGGCGCGTGCGGGACAGGCGCCGGTCTTTGCGGCGCGCCGATGTGTCGTCGTCAAATCGGCGGAGAAGCTGACGGCGCAAGACAGCGAAGCCCTGCTGTCCTACGTGAAAGAGCCCTGCGAGACGACCACGCTCGTGTTCGTCGCCGCCAAGCTGGACAAACGGCTCAAATTCTCGAAAGAGTTGATGGAGCATGCCGTGGCCGTCGACTGTTCGTCTGTCGCCGAGATGCAACTGTCGGAGTGGATTCGAACGGAAAGCGGCCGGCTGGGCGTCCGGTTGAGCCAGGAGGCCGCGGGCGGGTTGATCCATCTGGCGCTGTCGTTGAAGGGGGAAGCCGGAGGGTCGCTCAATCTTCTGCGTCGCGAGCTGGAAAAGCTGGCCGCGTACGTGCCGCCTGAAAAAACGGCCGGCATGCAGGATGTCGAAGCGGTCAGAGGAGGCGAGCCCGGCGCGTCGGTATTCGATCTGGCCAGGGCCATCGCGGAGCGGCGCGAAAGCCGGGCGCTCTGGATCCTGGCCAGAAACCTGGACTCCGGCGAAGACCCGCTACGGATCCTGGGCGCGCTGGCGTGGCAGTTCCGTCAGCTCTGGAAAGCCAAGGAGCAGCGCCGGTACGGCGGACCGGGCGTCGACGTGAGCGGGTTGTTTACCGAGCGCGATCTCGGAACGGCCCTGAAACTGTTTGCCGGAGCGGACACGAAGCTGAAGGGCGGAGCATCGGGATCGTCGAAACGGCTGGTGTTGGAGATGGCGGTGCTCGCGCTATGCGAGAGGCCCGAGGCGCGACGCCCGGCCCTCAGCACTCAGGACTCAGGACTTAAGGGGGCTAGGCCTTGACCGACAGGGAGTTGACCCGGGCGGCCAGGCGGGAAACGCGGCGGGAGACGGTGTTGCGCCTGAAGATGCCTTTGCTGCGCGCTTTGCTCAAGGCGGCCGTCGCTTCGCGGAGCGCGGTCTTGGCGACAGCGGCGTCCTTGGACTCCACGGCCGCCAACACTTTCTTGACGATGTTCTTGACCGAACTCAGCACGGCCCGGTTGCGCTGGGCGCGCCGCTCGGACTGCCGCGCCGCCTTGATCGTGGACTTGTGAATGACCGGCATGACAGAATCTCCAATGATGGTACGGCTTGAAAGCCGAGTGTTTGTAACACAGGGCTTTGAGGCAGGTCAATGGGGAAGGGTCGACGGGCGGTGCGGAGACATGCGGCATCGCCTATCTAACAATCACCCATCGTCCGTCTGCTCATTGAGGTGACTATGGCAAGCGTGAACGCCGGAGACCGATTGATCCTTGCGATGGACGTGCCGTCCGGCGAGGAGGCCGAGCAACTCCTGGACCGTGTCGGCGATTCCATTCGATTCGTCAAGATCGGACTGGAGCTGTATACGGCGGCGGGACCGGCAATCGTGGAAAAGGCGCTGGCCCAGGGCAAGCGCGTATTTCTGGATCTCAAATTTCTGGATATCGAAGAAACGGTCCGGAGGGCCACGGCGCGCGTGGCCGGCATGGGCGTGGATTTTTTGACCGTCCATGCGAATCGGAAAGCGCTGACGGCGGCGGTCGAGGGGAGGGGTGCGAAACGCGAAGATGGTCTGAAGCTGCTCGCCGTGACGGTGCTGACCAATTTCGACGCCGGCGATCTGCGCGATATGGGTCTGCAATGGAGCGTGGGCGATCTCGTGGCGGCCCGGGCGAAACTGGCGCACGAGGTCGGCTGTGACGGCGTGATCGCCTCCGGTGAAGAGCCGGTGGCCATCCGCCAGAAGGTCGGCGGGAACTTTCTCATCGTCACGCCCGGCATCCGCCCGGCCGGCAAGGAGGCCGACGACCATGCGCGCGTGACGACGCCGACACAGGCCATCAAGGCCGGCGCGGATTACCTCGTCGTCGGACGGCCCATCCGGGATGCCGCCGATCCCCAGGCCGCCGCGGAGGAGATTGTCGTGGAAATGCAGGCAGCGTTCGACGCCAGAGGCTGAAGCCGCGCTATTCGTCATCCTTCATTCGTAACTCGTGGAAGAGACAGCCTTTCGTTTTGAACGAATAACGAGTAACGGATAACGAGTAACCAGCCACAGCCTTGCTGCTTGCGGGCCCTACGCCGGTTTGTTAGGATGAGTTTCTGCCACCTGTTTTCCATCCATTATCCGTGCGGTGGGTGTAGCTCAAGGGTTAGAGCGCCTGGCTGTGGCCCAGGAGGCTGCGGGTTCGAAACCCGTCACTCACCCCAAAATCCACGACACACGTCAGGCAGTTCCAACGGACGGCGCGCGCCCAGAGGGAGCCATGCTCGAACAAATCCATGAAAGGATGGTGTCGTCATGACCCGCCAGCAGGCCTTCGCCGTCTGCTTCCTGGCCATCCTGCTCGTCCTCGTGTACCAGGTCTATACGTTCTTCCGCCCCTTTCTGATGCCGATTCTCTGG
>JAIBHQ010000202.1 GCA_020028595.1 Nitrospirota bacterium | reverse complement strand
AAGCGCTCCGTCCGTTTGTCGAGAAATATGAACTGCTGCGCGGCGACGCCGACCTCGCGATGCCCGCGGCAATTCCGGCGGCAGGGCGTCAAGCGCAAGCGGCCTATCTGTCGGCCCTGTTTCAGGCGGATGGTACGGTTCGGCTCCGGTCCCGTTCGTCCCGCACCGCAGACGTCGTGTTGACGACGATCTCGCAGCAACTGGCGCGCGATGTTCAGGCCCTGCTGTTGAATCTCGGCATATACGCCCGAATTCAGCGTGGCGTGGAAACGAGGGAAAATCGGCGGACGCCGTATTTTGTTTCCATTGGGTATGCGGACGCTCGCGCGCGATTCCGGGATCTGATCGGATTTGTGTCGGAGGACAAACGGAAGAAGCTTGAGGCGTCCTGCTCGAACCGGTTCCCCGGTAAGCAACTGCCTCCGTTGCGGGAGGAAGTCATCGAGCGGATTGAAGCCGCAGGAGTTCAGGATGTCTACGACATTCAGACCGAGAGCGGTCAGTACCTCTCCAATAATGTGATTGTGCACAACTGCTTCATTCAGTCCATTGAAGATGATCTCGTCAACGAGGGCGGGATCATGGACTTGTGGACGAGGGAGGCGCGATTATTCAAATACGGGTCGGGGACCGGCACGAACTTCTCCAGGCTGCGCGGAGACAATGAACCGCTGTCCGGCGGCGGCCGATCCTCCGGCCTGATGTCGTTTCTGAAAATCGGCGATCGCGCCGCCGGCGCCATCAAGTCTGGCGGAACGACGAGACGCGCCGCCAAGATGGTCTGTCTCGATCTGGATCACCCCGATATCGAAGAGTTCATCGAGTGGAAAGTGATCGAGGAGCAGAAAGTGGCCGCCATGGTGGCCGGCTCGAAGATCTGCGCGCAGCGCCTGAACGCGGTCCTGAAAGCCTGTCACGTCCCCGATGGCAGCGGGACGAAGGTGGAGACAAATCTACAAAGCAATCCTGCGCTGAAGGACGCCATTTGCGCCGCGCGGCAGGCGTATGTTCCGGAAGCCTATATCCAGCGCATGTTCATCTATGCCCAGGAAGGCTTCACGCATTTTGTGTTTCACGAGTACGACGTCAATTGGGACGGCAGGGCCTATCAGACGGTCTCGGGACAGAACTCCAATAACAGCATCCGCGTCCCGAATCAGTTCTTCGAGGCCCTGGAAAAGGACGGCGACTGGCAGCTCAAGCGGCGGACGGACGGCAAGGTCACGAAAAATATCAAGGCGCGCGAACTGTGGGATCGGATCGCCTGGGCGGCCTGGATCTGTGCGGACCCCGGCACGCAGTACGACACGACGATCAACGAGTGGCACACCTGTCCGGAAGATGGACGGATCAACGCGTCCAACCCCTGCAGCGAGTACATGTTCCTGGACGATACGGCCTGCAATCTGGCCTCCCTGAATCTCGGCCAGTTTTATACGGCGGACGGCCGGTTCAACCTGGACGATTTTCGCCACGCGGTGCGGCTCTGGACGATCACCCTCGAAATCAGCGTACTGATGGCGTCTTTCCCGAGCAAGCCGATCGCGCAGAAGAGTTTTATCTTCCGGACGCTGGGCTTGGGGTATGCCAACCTCGGCACCGCGCTGATGCGGCAGGGCATTCCCTATGATTCTCCCAAGGCGTTGGCGATCTGCGGTGCGATCACGGCAATTCTGACCGGCGAATCCTATGCCACCTCCGCCGAGATGGCGGCCGAATTGGGCACGTTCGACGGCTATGCGAAAAACCGCGAGCACATGCTGCGGGTCATGCGAAACCATCGACGGGCGGCGTATGGCGCGGCGCCGGAAGAATACGAAGGGCTGACCGTCAAGCCCGCGGGCATTCATCCGGAGCATTGTCCACCGGAGTTGCTCATCGGCGCGCGGCGCGCCTGGGACCGGGCGTTGGAACTGGGCGCGGCCTATGGGTTCCGTAACGCGCAGACGACCTGCATCGCGCCGACCGGCACGATCGGCCTGGTCATGGACTGCGATACGACCGGCATCGAGCCGGACTTCGCCCTGGTGAAGTTCAAAAAACTGGCGGGTGGCGGCTATTTCAAGATCATCAACCAGAGCCTGCCGCCGGCGTTGCAAACGCTGGGATACACCGAGGCGCAAATTCAGGAGATCGTCACCTATTGCACCGGCCGGCGGACTCTCAAGGCCGCGCCCTTCGTCAACCACGAAACGTTGCAGGCGAAGGGATTTGACGGCGCGGCGCTGGATTGTCTGGAGGCGGGGTTGTGGCAGGCGTTCGAGATTCAGTTCGCATTCAACAAGTACACGCTCGGCGAGGAGTTTTGCAGGGAGAAGCTGGGCTTCACGGATGAGCAGTTGAACGATCCAGGTTTCAATATGCTCCGGGTGCTCGGCTTTACGCAGGAGCAGATCATGGCGGCCAACGATTACTGTTGCGGCACCATGACGGTGGAAGGGGCCCCGCATCTGAAGATCGAGCATTTGCCGGTGTTCGACTGCGCCAACCGGTGTGGACGGACCGGCAAGCGCTATATCGCGGTGGATGCGCACATTCGCATGATGGCGGCGGCGCAGCCCTTCATCAGCGGCGCGATCAGCAAAACGATCAACATGCCGGCTGATGCGACGGTGCAGGAGGTGAAGGATTCCTACCTGCTCGCGTGGCGGTTGATGAACAAGGCCGTGGCGCTCTACCGCGACGGCTCCAAGCTCAGCCAGCCGCTGAACGCCTCCACGGAGGCGTCCGAGGCCGTCGTCGAGAGCAGTGATGTGCTGAAGATGGCGGAGAAGATCACCGAGCGCGTGATGGTCCGCTACATCGGGCGGCGCCGCCGGATGCCGGAGCGGCGCGCCGGCTATACCCAGAA
>JAIBHQ010000201.1 GCA_020028595.1 Nitrospirota bacterium | reverse complement strand
TCCTGATGCAACTGGCCGAGCCGGAGGCGTTCAAGCAATCGGAGGAAGCGGTCAGCGGCGCTGTCGCGGTCACGGAGCTGCCGTTTCTCAATGTGCACCGCCATCTCGCCCAGGCTGGCGTGACGGTTCCTGCGCTTTATCATTACGACCAGACGGTCGGCCTGCTGTATCTCGAAGATTTCGGGGACCTGTTGCTGGTGCAGGCCTGCCAGGACGGGCGGAGCCCGGAGACGGCGCGGCACTATCATCAGGCGATCGAGACGCTGGTGCGCATCCACACGGCGGCCACATCGCCCGCTGATGCCCGCTGCATTGCGTTTCATCGTTCGTTCGACGCGCCGCTGCTGATGTGGGAGTTCGACCATTTTCTGGAATACGGGGTGGTCGCACGGCATGGGAAGCCGATGTGCGCGGAAGATTTCCAGCCGGTCCGGGCCGCGTTTCAAAACATTGCCGATCTGATGGCGGCGCAACCCGCAGTGTTGACCCATCGCGACTATCACTCGCGAAACCTGATGGTGGATGGCGGGCGTCTCGGCGTGATCGATTTCCAGGATGCTCTGATGGGGCCTGCCGGGTATGATCTGGCCTCGTTGCTGCGCGATGCCTATATCGCCCTGGATGAATCGTTGATCGATGAGTTGATCTCGGCGTATCTGGATCGCATGGAGCGGACGGGCGCGGGCCGGGGCGCCGGTCTCAGTGATCGGGCGGCATTCCGGCGGCTGTTCGATTTCATCAGCATTCAGCGCAATCTCAAAGCCGCCGGCCGCTTCGTCTACATCGACCGTGTCAAAAAGAATCCGAAATTTCTGGCCGACATCCCGCGTGTGCTCGGTTACGTGCGCCGGAATCTTGGAAAATATCCTGAACTGGCTGCACTTAGAAAGCATCTGACGCCGTATGTGCCGGAACTGCAGTAAAGCGAGGCGATGGGCGATGGGTAATAGGCGATGGGCCAATGCCGCGATCTTTCCCATGGCCTATAGCCTATGGCCTATGGCCCGCGCATGGTTCCCATGCGCGCGATGATCTTAGCGGCCGGACTCGGCACCCGCCTCCGGCCACTGACCGACACCCTGCCCAAGCCCCTTCTGCCGATCGCCGGCCGTCCTCTTATCGCCTGGAACCTGCTGCTGCTCCGCCGTTACGGTGTCACGGAGGTCATGATCAATCTGCACCACCTCGGCCACCTGATCGAACAGGAGCTCGGAGACGGCTCGGCATTCGGCATGCGGATCGCCTATTCGAAGGAACCGGCGATTCTAGGCACGGGCGGGGGTCTCAAGCAGGCCGAGCCGTTCTTCGGCGGCGAGCCGTTTTTCGTGCTGAACGGGGATACGCTGTTCGACATGGATCTCGGCGGCATGGCGGCCGCCCACCGGCAGAACCGTGCCGTCGCCACGATGGCGCTGCGGACGGACCCCGATCCGGATCGGTGGGGCGCCGTGGAACTGGATGCGATGCATCATGTGATCCGAATCAATGGGCGAGGGAAAAATCCTGATGGGCGGACCCGGAAGCAGATGTTTGCCGGCGTGCATCTCATGCACCCGCGGTTGCTGGCGGACGTGCCGGCGGGGCGCGAGTCGTCCATCATCGAGGCCTATGTCCGGGCGATTGAGGCCGGGGAGACCGTTGCGGGATGCGAGCTATCGGGCTACTGGTCGGATATCGGGACGCCGGAGCGTTATGCGCAGGCCCAGCGAGACGCGGAAACGGGGCTGATCAGGCTGGAGGAGAGGCTGGTAAAAGGTGAAACGTGAAAAGTGAAATGTGCGCGACCGGAGTCTACAGACCTTTTACTTTTTACCTTTCACGTTTCACGCTGCTCAGTCCATGAACGCGTGCAGTGCTTGCACGATCTTCGGATCGAACATGCCTTTTTCGACGCCGCGATCGATCTGGTCCAAGGAGGAATGCCGTTCCCATGAATCCCGGTAGGGCCGTTTGGAGGTCAGGGCATCGTAGGTGTCGGCCACGGCGATGATGCGGGAGCCGATTGGAATCGCGTCGCCCTTCAAGTTTTTCGGATAGCCGGTGCCGTTGAAGTTTTCATGGCTGTGCGCGACGATCTGGAGCGCCGCCTCGTTTTCATAGCCCTTGGCTTTCATGACCCGCACGCTTTCCGCTGTGTGCGTCTTGATCATGTCGAACTCGGTGCTGCTGAGACTGCCCCCGCGGTTCAGGACAGAGTGGGGGACGATCTCTTTTCCGATGTCCGCAAGAAAGCCCGCCAGCAGCAGATCCTTCTTGTCCTTTTCAGGCAGGCCGAGGGCCTGGGCCAGGGCATAGGACAGCACGGCGACGGTTGTGGAATGGCCGATGCTGCCGTCCATGGCTTCGATGGGCAGGATGATGTCGGCCGGGATCTTGATCAGATCGGCGGCGGCGCGGAATTCGTCGTAGAATTTCTGCGGAATCTTGTCCCGATTCAGCAACGGGTCTTTGAGCCCGATGACTTCAAACGCCTCCACCCGATGGCGCTTGCCCTTCACGCTCAGCCGCTCGGTTTCGTGGACCTTCATGCCCGCTTCGGCATAGGCCATCTTGAACTCCTTGTTCTCCTTGTCGAGTTCCAGGGCCCGCTCGAAGTAGTACAGGGACTCGGCCGGCTCCTTCAGGTCCTGATGGATGCGGCCGAGTTCGTAATGCGCGGGCGCGTCCTCGGGATTGCTGGAAATCCTGGCATGGAGTTGCACGAGATACTGTTCGGTCTTGGGATCGGCGAAGACGGTGGTGGACACGTCCAGTTTTTTCCTGGCATCCACGATGTGGCTGATGTCGTTGTAGGTTTGCAGATCGATCAGGATGCGTTCCGGCGTGCAGACCTTTTCCAGCCGGGCCGCCAC
>JAIBHQ010000200.1 GCA_020028595.1 Nitrospirota bacterium | reverse complement strand
GCGCTGGTAACTACCCAGTGGCCAGCAGCCGCGCGCCCCTGGGCAGCATTCAGAGCATGACCGATTTCGGTCAGCCGGGTTACGGCGGTCCCTGTCCTCCAAAAGGCGACAAACCCCATCGGTATATTTTCACGGTATATGCGCTGAAAGTGGAGCAACTTCCGCTCAAGCAGGAGGCTTCGGGCGCGATGGTGGGCTTCTACCTGAATCAGAATGCATTGGGAAAGGCGTCCTTCACGGCCACGTACGGCCGGTGAGTGAAGGTATGGCGAGGCGAACGGTCGAAGAATTTTCAGGGACAGCGCTCAGTCTCGTGTATATTGCCGGCAATATGGTGGATGCGGAAAAAGTGGAGCGCACCTTGACCGAACATGGCGTCGATTACGCACTGAGCCTTGAGCCGTTTGCCTCCACGTCGATGATGCGGCCTGGCGATCACACGGGGTTGTTTGTGCATGTGCCGACCACGCAGCATCGTGCCTGCCGGGACATGCTGGAGCGCAGCGGACTGACGGATACGGTTGGCCTCGACGAGGCACTATTGATGGAGAACACTGATGGCGCTTGATGCCGAACAGGGGAAACGGATGTTGCAGTTGCTGACCTCGCGGTATGACGATCGGCATTGGCGAAAAAAGATTGAGAAGACCTTGAGTCTTCCGGTGACCGGCGTGGGCGATGGGGCACAGCGAGAGGTGTTTCTCTATCTCAAGCATGGTTTGAAGGCCTACAAGTCCCGCCGTGCCGATCCGGACTCCTGGATTGTCGGCGGGTTTGCAACCAGGGAAGTGATCGAACGGGCAAAGTTCAATCCTGTATCAGTCGGTGCCGCCATCACGAAGAATGATGTGGCGATCCTGGGCGTCGATCCGGGTTCCGAAGTGGACGAAACCTGGTGGGACGAGATGCTGGTGGCCTGGTTCGAGGAGCCGGAGGCAGAGCCATCCTCGGAGAAGGCATCCGAAAGCGAGGACGGGCCGCCTGGCGTGGCCGCCGATGCAACAATACACAAGGCCGACGCCTGAGAGGCGCCGGCCTTGTGTCTGTCGCTCTTCCGCGCTACTTCTTCAGGTCAATCAATTTGAGTTTCGACCGTTCGCCGAGCAGGTCGACTCCAGGCAGGAGTTGGGGTGACTGCTCCGCATTCATGCGGCGGGCTTCCGTCTCGACTTTTGGCTTCATGTACGCATACAGCTCTTCGACGTCCACGCCGCCGTCCTTGTTGGCGTCCGCTTCACCCTGCAGCCCCTTCAAAAAGTAATAGGTGAACAGCCCGTGCCGTTTTTCCGGCATGGCGTTGCTGATCTGGTTGCCGGCGGCGGCTGACAGCACCACCATGTTCTGGGACGCCATGAGCGGATTTTCAACTTTGATCAGCATGGGCCTCGCGCCTTTTTGAATCACCGACCGGCCGCCTGCGCCGGAGAAGCAGGAATCCATCACCACCGTGATGTTCTTTGCTGGCAGCTTGCCCAGGGTTTCATAGAGCCGGGTGAGCGAATAGGCGGAAGTTTCCAGATAGGCCGGGTCGCCGTTGTAGGGGACCATAAAGGCCTGGTTGGTGTTCGGATCGGGCGCGCCGTGGCCGCCGTAATAGATGAACACTTCCGCGTCCTTGTTCTCGCCGACTTGCTTGGGCAGCCACTTCTCGAAGCGGGCTTCCAGGTCGGATTTGGTCACGCGGTCGTTGAGCAGCATGACGACGTTCTGCTCCCGATACCCAAGGGACTTCGTGAGGTAGGCCTTCACCATCTCGGCGTCGCGCTTGGCGTAATCCACCTTGGGAAGATCGCGATAATCCTCCACGCCGATGATGACGGCATAGGCATGGTCTTTGGGTTTCACGTTGGATGCCGGAGGAGCCAGATCCGCGTCGATCCTGGCCATCTCAGCTCCACCGAAGACGCTCGATGAACCCAGGGTAGCCAAGGCGGAAACTTGCGCGCGCTGTAACACCGTGTAGTCTGTCTGGATGTGATCCACGAGCGGCGGCAGCAAACCGGCGTTCAGCGATGGCATCGCCACGTGGAGGACGATCTGGTCGAGCTCGCCGGCTTTTTGAACGGTGACCTGTTCGGTTTTTTTCCACACTAGCCCGCCGGTGTGGGCGTTAAAGAGTTGAACCTGCAGCCTGAGCGCGACCTTGTATTCAGAGCCGAAGGCGCTCGTGGAGTCGGCCTGGAATTCTTTTACGTCTCCGACAAGGAGTACGTCCGCATGCTGCGCGCGGGCAGTAGACAGGACTTGCTCAGGATCCAGTTTCTTGCCGGCTTCTGCCGGGACGTCCAGGATGATGACGTCCTTCAGGACGTTTGTGCGGTGGAGCATGTCCCGGACGACCTTCTGCAGGGATTTATCAAGATCCTTGCCGATCGGTCCGCCCTCGTAGACGACTTTGCTGGTGTCGATCGGGCCGATTGCCACGACGATGGGAACATCTTGCTCCTTCACCGGAACGGTCAGGTTTGGCGGGACGATGGTCGGCGTGCAGGCAGCCACGAAGGCTGTTGCCACAGAGAACAATGCAATACGCAATGATCGAGTGCGTGAAGATGCCTGCATGGTGCGTTCGCCGGCTTACTTCGTGAATTTCACGACTTTCCCCCTGACCTGCACGCAATTGCTGCCGCCCAGGAGGAACCAGGAGACGGAGGAACTGGATGTGACCTCGATCAGCGCATCGCCGCCGCGGCTTTTGACGAGTGTGTCAATCATGTCGGCAAGATGATTGGGGGAACCGACCGGCAGAAAGAGAAAGATATAGCCGCAGGATTCCGATTCTTCGAAAGGCCCCAGTTCGACGTATTTCCCCGTGACCGGCATTGTGGATGGCGCGATGGCGCCCGGGAGCGTGCAGGCCGTCGCCAGCAGTCCCGCG
>JAIBHQ010000199.1 GCA_020028595.1 Nitrospirota bacterium | reverse complement strand
GGACGGGGCATCACCGGCGAAATCGCGCATGAGTTCGGCCTGGGTTTCGCCCCCGACGGTTGGGACAATCTGCTGCGTGCTCTGGGAAAGGACGACGCGAGCCGCGAAGCTCTGGCGCGCGCGGGCCTGGCGGTGAAAAAAGAAGGTGGCGGCTATTACGACCGCTTCCGCGACCGCATCATGTTTCCGATCGAGGATCACCGCGGGCGGGTAGTTGCCTTCGGGGGGCGGATACTGGATAAGGGCGAGCCCAAATACCTCAACTCGCCCGAGACGCCGCTGTTCCACAAGGGGCGCGAGCTCTACGGCCTGTTTCACGCGCGCGAGGCGATCAAGCGCGAGAACCGGGTGCTGGTGGTCGAGGGCTACATGGACGTGGTGGCGCTGGCCCAGTTCGGCGTGGATTTCGCCGTGGCCACGCTCGGCACGGCGACCACACGCGACCATCTCGATCGCCTGTTCCGCCATGCCCCGGAGGTCATTTTCTGTTTCGATGGTGACCGCGCCGGACGCGAGGCTGCCTGGCGCGCCCTGGATAACGCGCTGCCGGCGCTTCGCGAGGGGTGGCAGGCGAGTTTCCTGTTCCTGCCGGAGGGGGAGGACCCGGATTCGCTGGTGCGCAAGGAGGGCAAGGATGCATTTCTGGCCCGCCTGAAGACTGCGATTCCATTGCCGGAATACCTGTTCGACAACCTCATGCGCCAGGTGGACATGAATCGCATGGACGGCCGTGCGCGGCTGGTGGAACTCGCCCGTCCGCTCCTGTCCAAGATGCCGCAGGGCGTATTGCGCCAGATGATGCTGGATCGCTTGGCTGAATTGAGCCGCATGGATGTGGGCAAGCTGCCAGTGCCGTCAGGGAACGCGGAGCCGGCCAGTTCTTTCAGGCCAGCGATGCGCGGATCCTCCAGTGGGCCGCAGGAGCCGCCTTCCATCGTGCGCCGGGCGATTGCCCTGATGTTGCAGCATCCGGCTCTGGCGCAAAAACTGAGCAATGAAAGCGAGCTTGCCGATCTTGACCTGCCGGGGATGACGTTGTTTTTAGAGCTGTACGGCATGCTTAAGAATTCGCCAACGATGAATACTGCCTCTATTATTGAGAGTTTTAGTGATAGTGAATACCAACATCATCTCTCCAGACTGGCTGTCTGGGACTATCCGGCGCTGGCCGAGAACGTGGAAATGGAATTTGGCGTGGTAATAAATCGTCTTGGCGATGCCTTATCCAAGCAGAGAACGGAACGACTTTTGCAGAAACAGCATGCCCAAGGTTTGAACCAGACGGAAAAAGACGAATTGGCACGGTTATTGAGTGTAAAGCGAGACAACTCGCGTCTATCTCCTTCTCGCCATTGAAAAATTTGGGGCAAGCAACCACTTAAGTTATAATTCCGCGCTTTTGCGCGCTTATACATTCCAACACAGACTATTTTCAGGCGGCGAAACCCGCCAGACGGTATTTCAATGGATCAGGAAACACAACGTTCGCAGCTGAAAAAGCTGATCATTCAGGGTAAAGCCCAGGGTTTTCTCACGTATCGTGAGATCAACGACCATTTGCCCGAGGATGTTCACGACACCGACCAGATCGAGGCGGTGGTGAACATGATCAACGACATGGGGATCGCGGTTTACGACGAAGCGCCCGATCCGGATACCCTGTTGCTCAAAACCACCGAAACCCCGCCGCCGGCGGAAGACGAAGAAGAGGCCGCGGAAGAGGCGGAGCAGGTGGTGACCTCCGCCGTCGACAGCGAATTCGGACGCACCACCGATCCGGTGCGCATGTACATGCGCGAGATGGGCACGGTGGAACTGCTCACGCGCGAAGGCGAGATCGACCTCGCCAAGCGCATCGAAGACGGCGTGCGCCAGACGACCGAAGCCATTGCCGCCTGCCCGGCGGCGATCGCCGAAGTCGTGCGCATGATGGACCTGGTTGAGATCGACCAGATGCGTCTGACCGACCTGGTGGTGGATTTTGTCGATCCCAATGCGACCGACCTGCCCATGCCCGAAGTCCCGAGCGAGAAGGCCGCTGCCGATGTCGATGACGACGAAGAGAATGGCTCCGGCGATGGCGGTAGCGAAGAGGAGGAAACCGGCCCGAATCGCGAGGAGGCGCTGATCCGCTTTGCGCGCATCCGCAAACTGCACATGAATCTGCTCAAGGCCATCGAGAAGAAGGGCTATGACAGCCCGGAAGTGAAGCGGGTTCAGGCCAAGCTCGCCGACGAATTCATGCAGACCAAATTCGTCGCGAAACAGATCAACCGTCTGGTGGAATATGTCCGCTCGCTGGTGGAATACGCGCGCGAACAGGAAAAAGTCATCATGGACATCTGCGTGAACAAGGCGCGGATGCCACGCAAGACGTTCATCAAGATTTTCCCCAGCCACGAAACCAACAAGCGCTGGGTCAAGAAGGCGATCAAGTGCGGTGAAGGCAACGCCGCGGTCATCGAGGGCAATACCGACACGATTCACGCCGTGCAGGACAAGCTCAAGCACCTCGAGGAACGCACCGGCCTGCCGATCGCCGAGCTCAAGGAAGTCAATCGCCGCATGTCGATCGGCGAGGCCAAGGCGCGCCGCGCCAAGAAGGAAATGGTCGAGGCCAACCTGCGCCTCGTGATTTCGATCGCCAAGAAATACACCAACCGCGGCCTGCAGTTCCTCGACCTGATCCAGGAAGGCAACATCGGTCTGATGAAGGCGGTGGACAAGTTCGAGTACCGCCGCGGTTACAAGTTCTCGACCTACGCGACGTGGTGGATCCGCCAGGCGATCACGCGTTCGATCGCCGATCAGGCACGCACCATCCGCATCCCGGTGCACATGATCGAGACGATCAACAAGCTCAACCGCATCTCCCGCCAGATGTTGCAGGA
>JAIBHQ010000198.1 GCA_020028595.1 Nitrospirota bacterium | reverse complement strand
CTATTGTGGAAAGCGGCGAACCGCACTAGGCGGAAGTTTTAGCTGACTTGCCGGCCCGGAGATAGGCGTCCGCCCCTGCCGCCATCTTGCGGCCCTCGGCAATCGCCCACACGATGAGGGACTGGCCGCGCCTGGTGTCACCGCCGGCAAAGACCCCCTCCACGCTGCTCATGAAACGCTCGTCCGCGGCGACGTTGCCCCGCGCGTCGTACTTGACGCCGAGGCTGTCGAGCAGGCCGTTCTTGACCGGGCCGGTAAAGCCCATCGCGAGCAGCACGAGATCCACATCCATCTCGAAGTCGGTGCCGGGCATCGGCGTGAACTTGCCGTTCTCGAACGCCACGCGGTGCGCGTGCAGTTTCGTGACCTGCCCGTTGCGGCCGGTAAATTTGGTGGTCGACACGCTCCACTGGCGATCACACCCTTCTTCATGCGCGTGCGACGTCCGGAGTTGCATCGGCCAGAGCGGCCAGGGCGTGGAGCCTGCCCGCTGCGGCGGAGGCTCCGGCAGCAACTCGAACTGGTGCACGGCGCTGCACTCCTGCCGGTGCGTCGTGCCCAGGCAGTCCGATCCGGTGTCGCCACCGCCGATGATGACGACCTTTTTGCCCTTGGCCGTGATCGGTTCGCCGGCGATCGTATCGCCGGTCGTGCGCTTGTTCTGTTGCGTCAAAAAATCCATCGCGGGGTGGATGCCGTTGAGTTCGCGCCCCGGTATCGGCAACTCACGCGCCTGTTCGGCGCCCATGGCCAGACAGACCGCATCGTACCGTCTGCGTAA
The DNA here is from genome assembly GCA_020028595.1 of Nitrospirota bacterium. Taxonomy (GTDB): domain Bacteria; phylum Nitrospirota; class Nitrospiria; order Nitrospirales; family Nitrospiraceae; genus 2-02-FULL-62-14. The sequence continues at coordinate 2,113 of JAIBHQ010000198.1, read as the reverse complement.
GTCTTCTCCACTGATGTCCTTGCCGACCGTGACACCGGTTTTGAACTCGACTCCTTCGGCCCGCATCTGCTCCAGCCGGCGGTCGATCACCTCTTTTTCCATTTTGAAATCCGGAATGCCGTAGCGGAGCAACCCGCCGATCCGGTCGGCCTTCTCGTAGACCGTCACGCTGTGCCCGGCGCGCGCCAGTTGCTGGGCCGCGGCCAGGCCGGCCGGGCCGGAGCCGACGATCGCCACGGTTTTACCCGTCCGCGACACGGACAGGACCGGCTGCACCCAGCCCTCGTCGAATCCCTTGTCGATAATGTTCCACTCGATGACGCGGATGGACACCGGATCGCTGTTGATTCCGAGCACGCAGGCCGATTCGCAGGGCGCGGGGCAGAGCCGCCCGGTGAATTCCGGGAAATTATTCGTCGTATGCAGCGCCTTCAACGCATCCTGCCAGCGGCCGCGATGAACGAGATCGTTCCATTCGGGAATCAAATTGACGACCGGACAGCCGTGCGTGCTCTGGCAGAAGGGCACGCCGCAGTCCATGCAGCGCGCACCTTGTGTCTGAAGCTTGTCGTCCGCAAAGGGCTCGTAGAATTCCTTCCAGTCCAGGACGCGCAGCTCGACCGGTCGGCGCTTGGGGCCTTCGCGGGCAAATTTTATGAAGCCTTTCGAATCAGCCATCTCAGTTCACGCTTTCACGGTCTTGTGCGCTTTTTCTTTCGCCGCCACCTTCTTGCGCTCCGCCAGCACACGCTTGTAATCCACCGGCATCACTTTCACAAATTTCGGCAGCATCGCATCCCAGGCATCGAGCACTTTCTTCGCCTTCCGGCTGCCGGTGTATTGCACATGCCGCTCGATCATCTCGCGCAGAATCTTCTTATCCTCTGCCGTCGTGACCGGCTCCAGCTCGACCATGCCGAGGTTGCAGCGGTCCCTGAACTTTCCGTCTTCATCGAGGACGAAGGCGATTCCTCCGGACATGCCCGCTGCGAAGTTACGTCCCGTCCTGCCCAGCACGACCACCACGCCACCCGTCATGTATTCGCAACCGTGGTCGCCGGTGCCTTCAATCACGGCCTTCACACCGCTGTTGCGGACGGCGAACCGCTCGCCGGCCGTCCCGTAGAAATAACACTCGCCCTGCGTCGCGCCGTAGAGCGACGTATTGCCGATCAGAATGGTTTCCTCCGGCGCGAACGTCGCGCCCTTGGGCGGATAGACAATGATCCGACCGCCGCAGAGCCCTTTGCCGAGATAATCGTTGGACTCCCCTTCCAGCTCCAGCGTCACGCCCCTGCTCAGGAACGCGCCGAACGACTGGCCGGCCGATCCGGTGAATTTGATATGGATGGTGCCGTCCGGCAACCCGTCCAACCGGTACTTCCTGGCAATACGGCTCGACAGGATCGTGCCGACCGTCCGATTCACATTGCGGATCGGCAGATCAAGCTTGACCGGCTTCTTCTTTTCAATGGCCTCTTTGCAGAGCTCAAGCAGCTTCCAATCGAGTACGCCCTCCAGGCCGTGTTTCTGCTTCTCCACCCAATGCGTCGCAATCTCGTCACCGACCTCCGGGCGATGCAGGAGCGTCGACAGGTCGAGGCCCTTCGCCTTCCAGTGATCGATCGCCTTCTGCGCGCGGAGCTTGTCCGTGCGCCCGATCATCTCTTCGAACTTCCGGAAGCCAAGCTGAGCCATCAGCTCGCGGACTTCCTCAGCCACAAAAAAGAAATAATTGACGACGTGCTCCGGCTGGCCGGTGAACTTCTTGCGCAATTCCGGGTCCTGCGTGGCCACGCCGACCGGACAGGTGTTGAGGTGGCACTTGCGCATCATGATGCAGCCTTCGACGATCAGCGGCGCGGTCGAGAAACCGAACTCTTCGGCCCCGAGCAGCGCGGCAATGATGACGTCGCGGCCGGTCTTCAGCTGGCCGTCCGTTTCCACCCGAATGCGCCCGCGCAGATTGTTCAGCACCAGCGTCTGCTGCGTTTCCGCCAGGCCGAGCTCCCACGGAATGCCCGCATATTTGATGGAGGAGAGCGGCGAGGCGCCCGTGCCGCCGCTGTCCCCGCTGATCAGGACCTTGTCGGCCTTGGCCTTGGACACCCCC
>JAIBHQ010000197.1 GCA_020028595.1 Nitrospirota bacterium | reverse complement strand
GGAAGGTCAGCATCAGGTTGGCCAGGTCGCCCTTGGGATCGATGATGAGCGCCGGAATGCCGTCGATCGCGACCTCTTCAAGCAGGCCGATGCAGAGCCCGGTCTTCCCGCTGCCGGTCATCCCGACGCAGACGGCATGGGTCACAAGATCCTTGGAGTCGTAGAGGAGGAGCCCGTCTTTCTGTTTTTTGGCTGCGAGATCGTAGAGACGTCCGAGGTAGAAGACTCCGAGCTTTTCAAAGTCCGGGGCAGCGGCCTGCTTGTCGGCGGATTCTTTCCTAGCCCTTGCCATGACGTGCTCCTGGAAACACCGGCGTTCGTGCGCCGCCATTGTATTGAGCGCCTGCACCAACCGCAAGAGTCATGAGACTGCGAACGCGAAGTTCTTGCTTCCGATGCCGGAACGGTGGGCTGCAATTTCTGATCGTTGAGCTGGCCCTATCGCCTATCGATTGGAGCGTTACAGGGGCGGGAACATCAAGCTGACTGTCGAAGCAAGATCGGCAGCTCGACGGCCGCGGACGCCTTCGGCGCCCGTTTCACGTTCGACCTGTTGTATCTCTGCAAATAGATGGATTGAAAGACTCTGACCGGTTTACTTCTTCATCTGCGCCGCCACTTCGGCCGGATGCCAGTAGGCCCTGACGGTTTGGACTTTACCCGCGTCGTTGACTTCGTAGACGCTAATGCCGTCGATGACCACCAGCTTGCCGTTCTTCAACTTGCCCGTGGCCGTGTACTTGACAGCCGCTTCATTGCCGGCCACGAACATGCTTTCCGAGGTGAGTTTCCAGTCCGTAAACCCACCGACCGTGTTTTGGAATACCCGTTTCATCGCCTCATGCCCCTGAAGAGGCGGCGTCCCGACGGGATTGTAATTCTTTACGTCGTCGGCAAAGTAGGTCAGCCACGTATCAAAGTCTCTCGCCTGCATGGCGGCAAACAGGCTGGTCACCGTCGCCTTGACCGTTTCGGGGTTCATGACTACCTCCCTAATAATATGGACTGCGGGCTGATTCTGCCGAGATGAAGGACAAATGTAAAGCACCCTCTTCGGGGACCCGACCATGTCCCGACCACGTCACCACTCTTTGAAAATCACGAACACCGCGCCGGCCATCATGGCAAAGCCGGCCAGATAATTCCACTTCAGCGGCTCCTTCAGATACCAGATGGAAAACACGCAAAACACCACCAGCGTGATGACTTCCTGAATCGTCTTGAGCTGGGCCGCCGTAAATTCATAGTGTCCGATGCGATTGGCCGGCACCTGGAAACAGTACTCGACGAACGCGATGCCCCAACTGACCAGTATCACTATCCAAAGAGGCGAGTCCTTGTACTTGAGATGCCCGTACCAGGCGATCGTCATAAAAATATTCGAGATCGTCAACAGCAGAATCGTGTGCATGCGCCTCCTTTCAATAAAAGCGGCTGAGGGCCATCAGTGCCCTCAGCCGCGATCACCCGCCCGTCCCTCCGAGCGGGGACAGACCTACCAGCGGTCTGTCCCCGCCGCTCTCCCTCAAAAGGGGTGGCGTGGTTGATCCCCTACTGCGCGCGTCCAACGAGGGCCTTCTGAGGCCGCGCGTTGCGCGAGCATGGGGATCGACCATGCCGCCCTTCCTCACCTCTATTCACGTCCTGCAAACACACAGACAGTCAGCCCACGCCCGCTTCTTTCAACACCTGCCCCGTGTACGAGCGCTTGATCTTCGCCAGCTCCCTCGGCGCGCCTTCCGCGACAATCTCGCCTCCCCGGTCGCCCCCCTCCGGCCCCAGGTCAATCAGCCAGTCGGCGTTCCGGATGACGTCGAGATTGTGCTCGATCACGACGATGGTATTGCCCGCCTCGACCAGCCGGTTGAGCACGTCGAGCAGCCGCTGGATGTCGGCGAAGTGGAGTCCCGTCGTCGGCTCATCCAATATATAGAGCGTGCGCCCGGTGGCGCGCTTCGACAACTCGCGCGAGAGTTTCACCCGCTGGGCTTCGCCGCCCGAGAGCGTCGTCGCCGACTGGCCCAGCCGGATGTAGTGCAGGCCCACATCGTGCAGCGTCTGCAGCTTGTTTTTGAGCAGCGGGATGGGCTGGAAAAATTCAAGGGCTTCGTCCACCGTCATGTTCAACACGTCGGCGATGCTGCGGTCACGGTACTTCACTTCGAGCGTCTCGCGGTTGTACCGCTGGCCTTTGCAGACCTCGCAGGTCACATAGACGTCCGGCAGGAAATGCATTTCGATCTTGATCAGCCCATCACCTTCGCAGGCCTCGCACCGCCCGCCCTTCACGTTGAAACTGTACCGGCCCGGTTTGTACCCGCGCACACGGGACTCCGGCAGCTGGGCAAAGAGGTCGCGGATGAAGGTGAAAAGACCGGTATACGTTGCCGGGTTGGACCGCGGCGTGCGCCCGATCGGCGATTGGTCGATGTCGATGACCTTATCCAGGGCCATGACGCCTTTGAGTTCCTTGCACCCGTCGATCCTGGGATGCTTGTGATAGAGCAGTTGCGACAGCGAATGGAACAGCACCTCCAGCACCAGCGTGCTCTTGCCTGAACCGGACACGCCGGTCACGCAGGTGAGCAGGCCCAGCGGAATTTTGACCGTCAGGTTTTTCAGATTGTGTTTGCGGGCGCCGACGACGCTGAGAAAGCCCCTCGGTTTGCGCTCGCGATGCGGCAGCGTCACCGCCATCTCGCCGCGCAGGTACTGACCGGTCAGCGAAGCCTTAGTGGCCATCACCTCCTTCAGCGTACCCTGCGCGATGATTTGCCCTCCGTGCGCGCCGGCGCCTGGCCCCATATCAAGAATGTGGTCCGCAGCCTGCATCGTTTCCGCGTCATGCTCCACCACCACGACCGTATTGCCGAGATCGCGCAGCCGGAGCAGCGTCTG
>JAIBHQ010000196.1 GCA_020028595.1 Nitrospirota bacterium | reverse complement strand
GGCCGGCGTTCCTGTTCATTCCCTTTCTCTGGTTCCTCTACCGCAAGATGTATCTCTATGCCTTTGTCTACGCGGTGGGACCGGCGGTTTCGACATATCTGACCTACGATCCTATTGCCGGCACCTACGATCTCATGGCCAGCCTCGTGTGGAGCATCATGGCGGGGGTGAGCGCCAACTACATCTATTATTGGCAATTGCGGGAAGAGGTGGGCGAAATCAAAAAGAAACCCTGGCTGAACCGCGCGGAGCAGGAGCAGGCGATCCAGGAGGCCGGCGGCGTGCAACCCTATGTCATCGGAGTCGGCGTGGTGCTCTACGCGCTTTTCTTCGCGGCCCTGTTCCAGGCATTCCAGGAGGGATCGCTGGAGGGGGGGAAATTACCTCCGGCCCGTCCACGGCCGTCGTCGCAACAGAATCTGTTGTAGTGGTGACGGATTGCAACCGGCATGGGAGATTGCGTATAAAAGCGTCATCCGTTATCCGCCATGCGTTATTCGAGAACAGGGGTGATGAATTACGAAGAACGAGTTACGAGGTCTGACTGATGTCCAAGCTTGTGTTGCTGCGTCACGGCGAGTCCCAGTGGAACCTGGAAAACCGGTTCACCGGATGGGTGGACGTGCCGCTTTCGCCCAAGGGTGAACAGGAGGCCAAAGCGGCGGGTCACAAGCTGGCCGGCATCACGTTCGATCGGGCCTACACCTCGGTGCTGAAGCGCGCGATCGACACGCTGGCGATCGTGCTGGGCGTGATCGGCCAGACCGGCCTCCCGATTGAACAGGACAAGGCGCTCAACGAGCGCATGTACGGCGATCTGCAGGGATTGAACAAGGCCGAGACGGTGCAGAAGTATGGCGAGCAACAAGTCAAGATCTGGCGGCGCAGCTACGACGTTCCACCGCCGGGCGGAGAAAGCCTCAAGGATACCGCCGACCGCGTCCTTCCCTACTACGAACAACATATCCGGCCGCAGATTCTGGCCGGAAAGAATATTCTCATCGCCGCCCATGGCAACAGCCTGCGCGCGCTGGTGATGCAATTGGACCAGCTGTCCAGGGAAGCGGTGCTGGAGTTGAACATCCCCACCGGTGCGCCCCTGCTCTACGAGTTCGACGCAGCCGGCAACGTGGCCAGCCACCGATACCTTTAATCGATTATTTCCAGTTCCTCGACCGCTGCGCCCAATTCGTCCACCGGCACCAAGTCAACCATCAGTGCCAGTATCTTCAGGCGATCTTCCGGCTCGACGATGGACTCTGCTTCCATGAAGCCGGCGGCCTCGGTCGCAATGGCAAGGGGATTGCCGCCTTCACGCGCCAGACTGTCGTACAGGCGCCGTCGCTGCGACAGCTCGGCGACGTAGCTGCCGAGATCCTGCGGCGGGAGCGCCAGTTCAGACGCCCAGGCGTCGTTCACACGCTGCACGAGCGTGGCCCAGACGCGGTCGCGGTTCTTGTCGGCCAATCCTGCGTCGAGCGCCGACCAGGCCCAGAAGAGGCACAGCGACAGCAGCTCGCGCAGAATCTGATCACCCTGCGCAGGAGACACGGAGAGGCCATAGTCCTCCAACGCGGCCCCGGAGAGGGCGCGGGAGATAATCGCATAGAAGTTCTGCGCGGCGTCGGCCGGCGAAAGTCGCGGCATCTTTCTTCTCCAGGCAGGCTCAGGTTGAGGCTAAGGTTGAGCCCTGAGCCAACCGCTTTTCTTAACCTCAGCCTGAATCTCAACCTGCTGCCAGGCGGGCGCAGCATAACGCAACCGACGGGTTCCGGTCACCTTGTCGGTCTGCAGATCGTGTGATATACATTCGCTCAAGGACTATTTTCACGCAGGAGGATCACCAAATGGGGAGACGGACAATTCACGCCGGCGCCGCCGTACTGATGCTGGCGCTTGTGATGGGCGGTTGGGAGTTTGCGCAGGCGGAGGAGCACGGCTGGGGGTTCGGCACCGATCTTGGGTTCATCAGCGGGACGACGAACAGCACGGTGTTCGCGCTCAACTTCCAGGCCGACTATTACGTCGCCAAGGAATTTTCGATCGGGCCGATGTTCCAGTGGGTGCCGGCCGGCGATCTCAAGCAATACGCCTTTGCCGGCGCGGCCCGGTATCACTACCGCGTCAACGAGAAATTCAACATCGTGCCCTTTGCCGGCATCGGGTTTATTCACGCCGATTTGGATACTATGCGCGGGGGCGTACGCATCGACCGCAACGATACCAGCCACTATATTCCGCTCGGCCTGTCGTTCGAATATCAGGCCACACCAAGGCTCGCGTTCTCCAACACGATCATGCTGAATCTGCACGACATCAACATGTCTCCCTCGCTGCAGCGGGACACCACCAGCGTCTCGGTCCTGTTCGGGATGCGCTTCGGACCATAACGATCCGTGGGAAGGAAATAAAAAGGCCGGAGCGGGTTCATGCCTGCTCCGGCCTTTTTTCTGCTCGAATTCCAGCGTTACTTGTTGAACCGTACAATCACGGCGCCCATCAAGTCCCCCTGCTTCCAGTCTTTCTTCATGCTATCCGGGTGCGCGTTGTGGCAATCGGCGCAGCCTTTCGTGACCGCAAAGTCCGCTGCCAGACCCTTGACCTGATTGCCGTCCGAGAACGTCAGAATCGGCTGACCCGGGTTCGCCGCCAGCTTTTTCAGCGCGTCTGTTTCCGCCGGCGTCTTGGGCGTGTTGGACTTGTAGATCGGCTGCAGGCCGACCTTGCCACTTCTCGCTCGGCTTCACGCCGGCCTTCTTCACCTGCTCGATGATCTGCTTGCTGTAGACCGTCCGCACCGCCTTGATCGTTTCCAGCACGGCCTGCGCGGCAATTTCTTGCGCATCCGCTGCCCAGACGATCGGCACGGCGACGATCAGTGTGGTGAACGCGACGACCAATGTTTTGATTCCGGCCTTACCTATCATGGAAGCCTCCTGGGTGAGAGTATAAGAGAGCAACAGGATGAGGGATTTGTTTGCCTCCGTCAATTGCTAAAACTGTGAGGAGCCGCCGGCTCAAGAGAAGAGCGCATTTTGGAAAAGATCACTGACGGCACTTACTCAAGCACCCTCATATTTAAAGGGCGCTTGACCTCGCTAGCGCGGGGTGGTGCGCCCGGAGGGACTTGAACCCCCAACCCTCGGATCCGAAGTCCGATGC
>JAIBHQ010000195.1 GCA_020028595.1 Nitrospirota bacterium | reverse complement strand
CTCCCACTCATCGCCCGCTCCCACATGGTCGAACGGCCTGTTCGCACAGCCATGACCGTCCTGGGCATTGCCCTGGGCGTGGCGGTTTCGGTCGCCATCCGCACGGCGAACGTGGAGGTGCTGCGGTCGTTCGAGGAAGCCGTGTTGACGGTGGCCGGCCGGGCGACCCTGCAAGTCTCCGGCGGCGAGTTGGGTCTGGACGAACGCGTGATCGCCAGGCTTCGGAATGAGCCGGGTGTCCTGTCCGCCCTGCCGGTGGTGCAGCAACAGGCGCAGGTGGCGGCGGGACCGCATCGAGGCAAGCCGCTGGTGGTGATGGGGCTGGACCTGCTCGACGCCGCCGATCATCGGACGTTTCACCTCAAGACGGAAGCCGGGACGGAGCCGACGCTCGATCCTCTGCTGGAACCGAACGCCGTGTTTATCGGCGCCCGGTTGGCGGAGGAATGGTCGCTTTCGGCGGGAAGTCAGATAGACCTGTTGGTCGGGACCGCGACTCACCGGCTGGTGGTGCGCGGGGTGGTGGAATCGAGCACGGGGGTCCGGACGGCATGGGAGCATCTGGCGGTCATGGATATCGCCGCGGCGCAATCGCTGTTCGGATCGATCGGTAAAATTGACCGGATCGACCTGATTACGGATCCGGCTCGTCCTGTTGAGGAGGTCGCCGATGCGATCAAGCCGCGGCTCCCCCCGCCGTTGACGGTCCGCCGTCCGGAGCATCGCAATGAGCAGGTGGAGCGCATGGTCAGGGCCTTTCAGTTGAACCTGGCGACGTTGAGCGGGGTCGGCCTGCTGGTCGGATTGCTGCTGGTCTACAACACGATTTCCTACTCGGTGGTCCGGCATCGCCGCGAAATCGGTATCCTGCGCGCGCTGGGTCTCTCGCGCCTTGGCATCACCACGCTGTTTGTCGGCGAGGCGGCGGTGATGGGACTGATCGGCGGCGTCGCCGGGAGCCTGTTCGGCCTGCTGCTTGCAAACCGGCTGGTCTTTTCGCTCAGCCGTACGGTTTCCGATCTCTACGCGCCTGTCCGTGTGGCGGCCGACGGACTTGCCTCGGTCACGCCTGCGTTGTTGATCGAGGGCGGGCTGTTCGGGCTGGTGGTGGCGATGCTGGGTGCCTGTGCGCCGAGCGTGGATGCGAGTCGGACGGCGCCGGCGCAGGCCCTGGCCCCCGGTGAATATGAAGATACGCAGGCGTTCCGCGCCGGTGCCCTGGCATGGTTCGGCGGCGGGTGTCTCGTCCTGGCAGGATGTCTGGCCTTGCCGGGACCGGTCGGCGGGCTTCCCCTGTTCGGGTATGCCTCCGCTTTCTGTCTGTTGCTGAGTCTGTCCTGCCTGGCTCCGTTGTTGGTCCATGGTGTCGGGACGCTTGTGACCGGGAAGGACGGGGCGGAGCGGCGGCGAGTCGGCGCTCTTGGCCTGATCGCGGCCGGGCAGATTGCGCGGGCTCCGGGCCGGAACGCCGTCACCGTCTCGGCGCTCATGGTCGGCATCGCCATCATGATCGGGGTGGGTATCATGATTCAGAGTTTCCGGCAGACGGTCGAGGCCTGGATCGATCAGACGGTCATGGCGGATCTCGTCGTCGCCACGCCCGGTTGGCCGACAGGAGAGGAAGGCGGCATGCACGCGAAGCGGATGCCGCTGGCCTGGGCGGCGCGGGCTGCGGCTGTTCCCGGCGTGGCGGCGGTGGACACCTATCGCGACCTGACGATTGAACTTGACGGCCGGCCCGTTTCGCTCGTTTCCCGGGATCTTCGCGTGCATGCCGAGCGAAGCCGGTATCTGTTTGTGAACGGAGACTCCGCCGAGTTGTTGCCTCGAACCGTGACGGCCCGCGGCGTCGTGATCTCGGAGGTGTTGGCGGGCCGCCTGGGCCTGCGGGAGGGCAGCATGCTCACGATGATGACGCCGGCCGGGGACCGGTCGTTTCCGGTGATCGGCGTGTTTTACGACTACGCGACCGACGGCGGGAAGCTCGTCATGGACCGGTCGCTCTACCGGACGCTCTGGGACGATGACACGACGACCGTCATTGCCGTCTATGTGGCGCCGGACGCCGAGGCCGGTGCTGTGCGTCAGCGTCTGGCCGACGCGATGGTACAGGTCGGGCAGATCGTCGTCATTACCAATAGGGAGATCAAGCGGGAGATCCTGGCGATTTTTGACCGGACCTTCGCCGTCACCTATGCGCTGGAATTTATCGCGGTGGTGATCGCGTTGCTCGGCATTGTGAATACGCTATTAACGTCGGTCCTGGAGCGGCAGCGGGAAATGGCCACCTTGCGGGCCATCGGGGCGAGTGCCGGGCAAATCCGCCGTCTGGTGCTCTGGGAAGGGCTCTATCTCGGCCTGCTGGGGGCCTGCCTCGGCGTCGTGGGCGGCGTGTCGCTGTCTTTCTTATTGATCCACGTGATCAACAAGCAATCGTTCGGGTGGACGATTCAGATTCAGTTTCCCGCGTGGCTGGTGGTCGAGGGCGTGGCGCTGGCGGTCGGCGCCGCACTGGTCGCGAGCTATCTGCCGGCGCTCTGGTCGGCGCGCCAGCCGATCGTAGATGGGTTGAGGTACGAGTAGCAGCGTTCAGCTATCAGCAGTCAGCCGTCAGCTTTCCGGAGAAAAAACTGAAGATATGAACCAGGGGGCTGGATCCTCAGCGGATCTTTCTTTGCTGTTAGCTGATCGCTGACGGCTGATGGCTGTTCGCTGGTTGATAATCCACTTCGATCTCAAAGCCCAGATCGGTGATCATCTTCCAGGCGTCCGGAGCCAACTGGCCCGGCGTGGTCAGGTAGCCATTCACAAATAACGAGTCCGCCGCGTAGAGAGCCAGCGGTTGCAGGGAGCGCAGGTTGAATTCCCGCCCGCCCGCCACGCGAATTTCCGTGCGGGGGTGG
>JAIBHQ010000028.1 GCA_020028595.1 Nitrospirota bacterium | reverse complement strand
CTTGAACGCCAGACGATCGCCGGCTCCAAGGCTGTCGTGGCCAGGATTCTGGATAGTGAACTGCTGAAGGTGATTCCGATTGCCGAGCGGATCAGTATCGAACTGACAGCCTGGGGGAGTGTCGCGGCGGTCGTGCTGCTGGCGCTGACGCTGGGAGGGCTGTTCCTGTTCGGCAAGCTGGTGCAGCGGCAGGCGGATGCGGCCAGTCCGGCGGCGGCTTCCTACGAAGCGCGGGTCCATCAATGGGATCTGATGCGGGTGCCGGCCGATCAGCCGCTGATGTTGACGGTGGTCATGGCCGTGGGTATCGCGATGGTGCTGTTGCTGTGGGTGGTCATGCCCGTGACGACGCCGCATCCGCATGAGTCGTATAAGCAAGACGAAAAGAAAGCCGCGCCGGTGTTGAAGCCGACGGAGGCGCTCCAGAAGGCGGAGCGCGTGCTGACACAGGCCGAGGCGTCGGTGCAAACGCTCGAAGCGAAGGCCAAGAAGAGCAAGGGGAAGGCGCCCGCGCCGGATAAGAAAGCGGCCGTGAAACCGAAGAAAGCCTAACGCGCAGAGGGTTGAGGAGATTGTCATGAGGAACCACGAGGCTTTGCAAGGACAAGACCCAGGCAGGCTGAACCTATGGGGCCTGTCTGTCGTCGGGCTGGCATTGCTGGCCGGATTGCTCGGGGTCCCTGTCGCGGGATGGGCGGAAGATGCGGCGAGCGCGTCGGCGGCAGTCAGTTATCGGGATATCCCTCAGTTAGGCGGCAGCCGGAACATTATCTGGGTCGTTGCCCAACTCCATTTGCTGCTGGCGGGGTTCGTACTCGGGGTACCGATTTTTGCGTGGCTGTGTGAAATCGTCGGATGGAAAACGGGAGAAAAGCGGTACGACAAGCTGGCCAAGGAGTTTACCAAGCTCCTGACCTCGTCGTATGCCACGACGGCGCTCTTTGGCGGTATTTTATTGTTTCTGCTGATCAGCTTCTATCCCAAGCTGATGACCTACCTGACGGATATCTTCTTCCCGTCGTTTATCGCGTACTGCGGACTGTTTCTTCTGGAAACGGCGACGCTCTACCTGTATTGGTACGGCTGGGATGTGATGCAGGAGGGGCGTGCGAAGGTCTTTCATCTCTTCCTGGGTTTCCTGCTGAACTTCTTCGCATTTTTCATCATGGTCATCCCGAACTCCTGGGCAACGTTCCAGGCCAGTCCGGTTGTCATTGCGGAAGGATCGAACGTCGCCCGCGCCTGGGCGGCGACGTGGAATCCCACCTGGTGGCCGGTCAATATCCATCGGCTGATTGCGAATGTCGTGCTGGGCGGCTACATCTGCGGCGCCTATGCCGGCGTCCGCTACCTGTCGGCCAAGTCCGCCGAGGAGCGCGAGCATTACGACTGGATGGGCTACGTTGGAAATTTTATCGGCGTGTTCGGGCTGTTGCCGCTGCCCTTTGCCGGGTACTGGCTGATGCGCGAGATTTATCAATACAACCAGCAGATGGGCATTACGCTCATGGGCGGATTCCTCTCCTGGCTCTTTATTCTCCAGGCGATGCTCATTGGGGTGCTTTTCCTGGGCTCCAATTATTATTTCTGGCTCGGGATCACGCACCGCATTCCCGGCGCCGAAGCCAAATACAAGAAGCCGATCATGGCGATGCTGGTCATCCTGCTGTTGTGCCTGGGGGTCTGGATGACGCCCCACTCGCTGGTCGCCAGCCTGGAAGAGGCCCGGAAGCTGGGCGGCACGCACCATCCCCTGCTTGGCGTGTTCGGCGTCATGTCGGCGAAAATGACCGTGGCGAACCTCATGATCCTGGTGACGTTCATGAGCTTCATCATGTACTGGCGGGCCGGCAAGGAAGAGACGGCCACCTGGGCCAAGCTGGCCAGAGCGGTCATGAGCGGCGTGCTCGGGGTGGCGGCGATCGTCGTGATTGTGCTGGGTGTCTGGGGCTATTTCGTGCCGGCCATCGTCCGGATCAACTATTTCTCGGTTGCGCAGGTGCTGATCGTGATTTTTGTCATGCTCACGATCACCCCGCTCACGGCGCTGTTGCTTCGGAGCGCCAGGACCACCACGGAAATGATCTGGGGACGCATGCCGCCGCGCGCCGGCTACGCGTTGGTCTTGAACGCGGTCATGGTCATCCTGCTGATGACCTTGATGGGGTATGCGCGGTCATCGTCCCGGGTGCACTGGCACATCTATGGCGTCATGCGGGACAACTCCGAGTACGCCTATTCACCCGCGCTGGGCTATGCCGCGGCTTTTATGTCGCTGAACACATTTCTTTTCTGCATGCTCGTGGCCTTCATTTTCTGGGTCGCGACCATGGGGGACAAAGCCAAGGCGGGCCATGGCGCAATGCCTGCCATGGCCGGCGGGTCGCCCGAGCTTGATCGTTCGAAGGCACACTAACGAAGAGGCGCACTTCATGTCGGATTACATGGGCAGGGGATTATGAGCGAAGTCGCACTATTGCAATTGCTCGGTCTTGGCGTCATCGGCGTGGGCGTCCTGATTCTGCTCTTTATCCAATCACGGTTCCCCCGCGTCATCGGGTTTGTCATGATCGTGCTGGGAATTTTTTCGCTGGTCGCGCTCAGCGTGCCGCAAATGGCCTCGCTGCCTCCCGCCGAGGAGAAGTTCGATGTGGCCAGCATCAAAACGGCGAACGATATGGCGGTGATCGGGCAGAAGATTTTCTTCAGCAAGGGCCAATGTGCCCTGTGTCACTCGATTGGACCCAGCGAATCGGCTCGCTGCCCGGATCTGAAGGGCATCGGCGCCAAGCTCTCGCGGGAATTTATTTATGAGAGCCTGACGCAGCCGCAAGCCTACATTTATCTGGACTATCGGCACGAGGGGCCGCCCAAGGACTATCCGGCGCGGATGCCCCATATCAACAAGAACCCGATCGGCTTGACGAACAACGAAATCCTGTCGGTGATCGCGTTTCTGCAGCAGATGAGCGGTGAACCGATCACGATCAGTCCGTCTGAAATCACGATGCCCGGACAGCCGGTGCCGGTGTCTGCAACCGCCCCTGCGCGGGGCCCATCTTCGCCATCACCCGCGAAGAGCAAGGCGAAGGGGAAGACGAAGAAAGCGGACATGGGTACCGCGGGGCTTGTGGCGATGGTGCCAGGGGCAATCGTTCAATAGTTAATGGCGCGGCAGAGCTGAGCTCTTAACGAGGAAGGACGCTATGAAAGGCGGCATACATCTGAAGCCAGCGCTACTGATGGTCGGCCTCTACATCTTTTTCAAATTCGGCATGCCGTTGTTCACGGCGCCGCTGCCGGCCAGCTTGATCATGCTGTACCTCATGCTCACGTTTTCAGGAATCATGATCTTCATGACGCTCAGCGGGACGTCGATGGAGTCATTCCTGGGCCCCATTTTCCGCTTCATCAGCGGGGATGGCCAGGACGGCACCATGAAGATGGCGCGTCTGGCGGTGCTGGCGTTGTTTCCGCTCCTGGTGGGCTGGCAGACCTATACGAGCACGGCGTCCAGCACGGCGCCGCCTGCGGAGAACCGCACGGTTCACCCGGCGCCTCCAGGAGAATTTGCGGCCATGTCGAATCCCGTTCCCAATACACCGGAGAATGTCATGCAGGGCAAAGGGCTCTATGCCGCCTACTGCTCGCCCTGCCATGGCCTGTTCGACGGCAAAGGGCCGGCCTCGCGCGGGTTCAATCCGCCGCCGGCGAACTTCAAGGATCCGACGACGATTGCGATGTTGCAGGAAAGCTATCTGTTCTGGCGGATCAAGAAGGGCGGAGTCGGGCTTTCAGTCGAAGGCATGCCGTGGAAATCCGCGATGCCGCGGTGGGAGTTCGAGTTGAAGGATGAGCAGATCTGGAAGATCATCATGGGCGAGTACGACGGGGCTGGCCAGAAGCCGCGGACGTGGGAATAGGCACAGGCCTCACGGGAATTTTAAACGAAGGGTCATGGGCATGAAGGCTGCGAATCAGCGACTGGAATGGAAATGGGGAATCCTGGCAGGCACCGCCATGGCGGCGATCCTGTGGGGAGTCGGTCCGGCGTGGGCCCAGGAAAGCGTGTCGATCCGCGCCATGCTCACCACGAGCGTGCCGGCGGATGACCCGACCGCCTCTGCCTGGAATTCGGTGGCGGCATCTCAATTTCCGATGTCTCCACAAGTCCATTGGCCGACGCGGATTCAGGAAGTGACGGTCAAGGACGTCAGGGTCCGCGGCCTGCATGACGGCAAACAGGTGGCGATTCTCCTGGAGTATGACGACCCGACGCAGGATCCGGATGACGCCGCGGCCATCGAGTTCATGGTCGGGGACAAGAAGGCGCATTTCGCGCATGGTCAGCCGATGGGACAAGTCGAAGGCGGGCCCGTCAATATCTGGTTCTGGAAGAACAAAGACGCCAAGGCCCTCGACATGAACGCCAAGGGTTTTGGGACGCTCAAGGTGCAGGATCAGCAGGATCTCAAGGGCAAGGGAGTCTACCAGGACGGCAAATGGAAGGTGGTCTTCTCCCGTGCGGTGACGACCGGTGATGCCAACGACACGCAATTCAAACCCGGCGAATTCATCAATATCGCGTTTGCAGTGTGGGATGGGCAAAAGGATCCTGCCAGCGGAGACTTGAAGGAAAAGGGATCCCAGAAGGCCGTGTCGTCCTGGTGGTATTTCCGCGTGGATCCGCAGCCGGACTATACAAGCTATTTCTACGCGCTGCTGGCCATCGGGTTGGCGGCAGGATTCGAATTTGTCATCATTCGGAAGCTGAGGAAAGGGCCGTCCGCATGAGGACCATCGTGGGACTACGGAGAATCGCACTTGTGGCCGTGCTGACGGGGGTCAGCGCCGTTGTCGGCGCCGCCGGCTGCACGCTGTTTCAAAGCGAGCAGGTCGCGAAGGGCCAGAAACTCTATACCCACTATTGCGTGCACTGTCACGGCGAGCATGGCCGGCAAAACGAAGGCTACAACTGGGGGAAAATGCCGGACCCGCGTCCCAAAGATCTTTCGAATAAAGCAGAGATGTCCACGTTCAAGGATGAGGAAATTTTCAGCACGATTTCACGCGACATGAAAGACACGACTCCGGAGAAGGGGGATAAGATCGGCGACGACGAGTTTGCCGTCCCGACCATGCCCACCTTCAAGCACACCTTGTCGGAGGAAGAGATCTGGTCCATCGTGGCCTATGTCCGTACGTTGCACGGGATGAAATCGGAGTTTGATGTCGCCGGGCAGATCAAGAAACTGGAGGGCGGGAAGCTCTCCGCTCAAAAGAATTTCGATCAAAGCAAGCAGACGTTCGACGCGGCGCAGAAGAAAGCGGATGATGAGGCGGACAAGACCGGCAAGGATGTGGATGAATCGGTCTATGCCAAGGAACAGAATGCCTTCGTGGCTGCCAAGAAAGCATTGGATGCCGCTCAGGCCGCGCTGACGAATTTCAAGGAGCGTCCCAAGTTTGCCGCCGTTGCGAGACCCGAGCTGACGATGAAGCCGGACCAGGCTGCGAAGCTCGCCGAGCGGGGCAAGCAGCTCTATGCCAACAAATACGGCTGCAATGCCTGCCATCAGGTGAGTGATGCGGGCGGTGCGGTCGGTCCGGCGCTGGATAGGGCCGGATTCCGGTTGAATGGCACGTGGGTCTTCCGGTGGGTGAAGTACCCGCAGTCGATGAAGCCGGACACGCGCATGCCGAATCTCGGCCTCAGTGACGATGACGCCAAAGCCGTGACCATGTATCTGGCCACGTTACGGGCGCCGAAGCCGGACAAGCCGATCGAAAAATCAGCCAACTAGCTGTCCGGCGTGTCCAGTCTATAAAAATCCAGCCCAGAGGCCGACTAGGATCGCCCAGCCGATCCATACGTGCTGTCGAAACATGGAGAAAGCCAGAGAAGGAAGAACTGGACCGCGTAATGTCTTGATTTGTTGGCTGACAAACCCGCAACTTGCCGCGAGCAGTCCGTAGAAAACCAGACCGATCCCCGACAGCCATCCCGCCACTCCAAGGCACAGAATCATCATGCCGAAGCTGGTGGCGATCGCCAGCCATGTCCATTGTCCGAACAGGATGGTGGAAGACCTGATGCCGATACGCCGATCATCGGTTCGGTCCTGCAGGGCATAGATGGTGTCATAGGCAATGGCCCAGGCGATCACACTCCCAAACAGAAGCCATGCCTGGGGCTCCAAACTGCCGCGGGCCGCCGCCCAGGCCATGACGACGCCCCACCCAAAGGCCATGCCCAGCACAGCCTGTGGGAGCGGCAGAATGCGTTTGGCAAAGGGGTAGATGGCGGCCAGCAGTATGGCGATGGGGCTCAGCAGAAGGACCAGCCGATCCAGCAGGAGTAAAAGACTGCCCGCGATGGCGAGAAGCACCAGCACGACTGCGAGGGCTGTTCCCATCGACAGTCGCCCGCTGGCCAGCGGGCGCGCTCTGGTCCGTTCCACCTGGCGGTCGAGCCGGTGATCCGCGGCATCGTTCAGAATAACGCCGGCGCTGCGCATCAGGAACGAGCCGGCGGCAAACACGACGAGCAGGATTGGATCGGGATGGCCCTGCGAGGCCAGCACCAGGGCCCACAGCGTCGGCAACATGAGTAGAAGCGTACCGGTTTGATTGGGAAGCCTGATCAGCTCGGCGATCAGTCTTAGCCGGGAAGGGGCGTTCGAAGATTCCACAGGCATGGCACGACCATAGCTATGGCGGCTACGCCTGTCAACGAGTCCTGGTATTGTATTTTGAGCGCCGTCGAGCTATATCTCTGTGCGAAGGAGAGCCCGTTGAGAGTACTCGGATTGATTGGTTTAACGGCGATACTTGCGGGCAGCCTGGCCGGCTGTGATTGGTCGCCCCGGAGAGAAGGGGGGGACTCGGAAGGGTACTGGCTGCCGCTTACGGTCGTCGTGCGGTTTGATCCCAGCGTGACCGGCGTGACACTGGAGTACAACGATGCCTGCCGGCAGCCGAAGACGATTTCTGCCGGAGAGCAGATGACGCATGTGTTCAGGCGAGAAATCGGCATGGCGTTTGAGCGGGTGCGGATCGAGGGGACGGAGTCACAGCAGGCGGCTGATGGCGAGCTCGACGTGTCCCTGGGCCTCAAGCAGATCGAGTTGGTCATCCCTCGGCGGGCCGACCACAGTTACCCCGCGACGGTGCATCTCGGAGGCACCGTCGTGTTTCGCGATCCCAAGGGAACCGTGCTGTATACGAAGAGCCTGCGGACGGATGTGCAGAGAGAGGTGACGACGACTCGGCAGGGCTGCGACATCTCCGGACTGGCCGAGATCGTCAAAGACGCCGGAATATACCTGGCGCAAGGCTTAAAAACGGAGCTTGGGACTTCGATTAAGTTGCAAGAATATTCCGGGCAGCGTGCGGCAGCAAGGCGGTGATCGGCAGCCCGGCGATCGGATTGACAGCCGTCGCGCTCCGTGGGTATGATGCCCGCAATTCAGGCCCGCCTTGTTGCTCCCTTACGAGAATGGTGGCCGGCGTAGCTCAGTTGGCAGAGCAGCGGTTTCGTAAACCGCAGGTCGCTGGTTCGATTCCAGTCGCCGGCTCCAGGCTGCCACGCAGCCTGGAGACTCAGATTTGATACGAACCAGCGACCTGGGGGATGCGAAGGGGGTGTGCCCCCTTCGTGGGAATCGTACAAGGGGGCTGGCCCCCTTTGTAGGAGTCGGAGAGGCAAGCTTCAGGGCCGAACCGACGACGGTCGCTCGGTTCGATTCCAGTCGCCGGCTCTGCCGGATAATACCCTCAAGTGTTAAATTATTTTAAGAGTTGGAGTAGGAAGGCAGTACACTTCCAGTGAATCCAGGCATGCAACCCTCATTGAAAAATCCAGCTCCGCTCCTGGTCTCTCGCTCACTTGCCACTTCCCTTCTCCGTCTCTATGACTATCCCGACCCCCGCAGGCCCAATCGGATCATCCGCGGGTATGACTGTCCTCATGCCCTCCGTACGGCCCGAATGTGTGCCGCTGTCGCGCTTCATCTTGGCCACCCGCCCGCCCGCGTGAAACAGTACCAAATCGCCTGCTTGCTTCACGATCTGGGACGGTCCGGACTGGATCGCCGGCTCTTTGGGAGAATCTGGTCCTGGGCCAGGCAGCACGGGATTCCGACGAGACCACGGGAGTGGAGAGCGCGCCACCGCGCAACCCCATATGGCAGGGAGACAGAGGCGTTTCTGAGCCGTTATCGGGCCCCGTTGGAGCAGGCGGGAATCGAAATGGATGGTTGGGCCACAGAGCAGGTGGAGATGCGCCTGGGATATGCCCGCCGGCTGACAAGGCAACTGCGAAAAATAAGGCCGACCTTAACCGGATTGGGCGTGCAATGGAAGCCCTGGATGGGGCGCGTGATGCTGTTTTATTATTATCCTGAAAAACTGCGCGGCGCAGCGCGGTGGGTCCGGCAGCTGGCCGAAATTCTTGTCGCGTGCGAACAGTTCGAAGCGTATAACAATCGGCGGCGAGGGAGGGATTATTACACGCGAAACAGGGAACAGCTCAAGGAAGCTTTTGCCTATCTGGGCCAACTTCGAGCGGAGCGGATCGTGAGTGATCGGGTGATCAAGGCCATCAAAGTATTGGTTTCAGGGGGCGCCTTCAGCCCGCTTATGGCGGAGGCGAGGGGGCAGGCGCTTTCCCGGCAGGATCTGGCCTATATCAGAAAATTGGGGAGGGAAGCGGCATGTCGGTGAAAAGTATTCCCCTTCGGATCACGATGCAAGGCGGGACGCAGGTGGAAAATATCACCAAGCAGGTCCAGCAGGCGCTCTTGGAAAGCCGCCTCAAAAGCGGGATTGTGACGGTCTTTGCCAAGCATACGACGGCGTCGGTGCTGATCATCGAGGATGAGCCCGGCATCCGTGCCGATACGAAAACGATTTGGGACCGTTTGGTCCCGGCCGACCCCAACTGGCAGCACAACACCCGCAACCCCGGAGAGGACAACGCGCACAGCCATCTTCGTGCGCAAATGCAAGGCGTCTCCCAGACCATTCCCTTTACGGACGGTCAGTTGACCCTCGGATCCTGGCAGCAAGTGGTGGTGGTGGACTTCGATACCCGCTCTCGAACGCGCGATCTGGTTCTACAAATCGTCGGTGAGTAACCAGAGAAGCTGAAAAATAAAAGGGCCGTCTTTCAGACGAAAGACGGCCCTTTATTATTGGCTCCCCGGGCAGGACTCGAACCTGCGACCAGCCGGTTAACAGCCGGCTGCTCTACCAACTGAGCTACCGGGGAACACGAAAGCGTGTGA
>JAIBHQ010000194.1 GCA_020028595.1 Nitrospirota bacterium | reverse complement strand
TGATCCCGACTACGGCGGCATCTACCTCAACTATGCTTTCTCGGAGGAAGCGGAGTTCTTCTTCCATGGCCGTAAATTCTGATTGGTCCGAAAGCATTCCGCACATACTCTTCGCAATTTGTGACTTTCTGGAAAGATCTCTGACTTGCCGGCAGAGATCTTATGCAGCCGTTTTCTCTTGGGCCATGAGGGAGGCGTATTCGGATAGCAGAAGGGGCTTGCCAGTGCGGCAATAGTGACGGAGGGAAGCGAGAAGAAATGAAGGGAATGGGATCTTGCGGAGATGGCAAGTCTGGGCAATCGAGATGAGGGTGGCGTAGGCTTGGGCGCCTCTTGGGGACATGCTGCCACCGGAGATCTTGCGCTTGAGGACACCTTTGCGGATGATGTACTCGCCGTAGTTGTTATGGCTGGGGCAGCCCGGCAGCAGCGCAAAGGTCAGGATGCGGCCACGCTGGCGCTGGACGATCGCGATGATTGAGGCGAGCATGGGATTGGGGTTTTTCCAGGCCAGGAGCAGATCGAGGCGGGCTTCGAGTCGTTCATAGGAGTGGAACAAGGCCTTTTCATCCAGATGGGCGGCGCGCTGCTGGAGCCGTTCGCCATCGCGCAGGATGCGTTTGAGAAGCACATAGAAACGCAGAATGGAGCGGGCGTTGGGATTGTCCTCGACGAGGCGGCGGATCTTACGGAACACGTGGGCCATGCAGGTCTGGCGGAACAGACAGTCCACGGCGTTATAAGCGCCCCAAGCGTCGGTGATGAGCACGCCCGCGAAAACAGTGCCAAGAATCTGGATGACGACGGGCGAGCCACGATTACGCGCAGCGTAATAGTAGGCCGATGTTTGATTGGCAAAGGCCCATAGCCACCAGTTGATTCCGCGCACGCGCCAGCCGGTTTCATCGGCCCAAACTTGAAATCCTTGGCGGACATCATCCAGGATTTCGTTGGCCACGGGAGCCAGGATTGAGGCAACCCGGATCAGGAGCTTGGAAATTCCGGAGGTCGAGATGTCCATCCGCATGAAGCGCGACAGATAAGCCTGGATGTTGGGGAGCGACAGCGCGGCCACCACCCAGAGATAGACGATGCGGACGGTGGCGTGGAGTCCGATGTCGGATCCTGGCAGCGCCAGCTGCGATTTGGCGGAGACGATCTTCTTGCAGGCCGGGCACCACTTGCGTTCGGAGATTTCCTGGGTCACGACAGTCTTTTCGGCGGGCGGTTCGATATCCTCAACGATCCGCGTATTCACATCCACGGGCGGCTGAGCGGTCAAACCGGTCTCGCAATCCGGACATTGCTCCAGAGGGTTATGGACAGAACGGTCCGGTTCGAGATTCTTGGACCGGTTGCCCGAGCCCGGGCGCCGGCCGCCGAGTTTGCGCTTGCGCCGCGTCTTGCCGGCATCGGTGCCGTTTCCCTTATCCCATTCGGGTTTTTTGCTGGAGGGCTGGTTGACGGTTTCGTTGACGCGCTGTTGTCCGAGCTTGGCCAGTTCGGCTTTCAGGGCCTCCACCTTGGCGCGCAACGCGACGGCGTCGGCGGCCAACTGCCCGGCTATCGTCTTGGCGCTTGGCGTCAGGTTCGACGCGCGCACCTCGTCGAGGAAAGGCGTCAGCGTGGCGGCGGTGTAGGCCCTCATGCAGTCAGCCCCTGGAGCCGGCGGCGAAAACCGGGTGTCTGCGCGGCGGCGGCCGTGCTGGCGCTCACAATGCCCCCAGTAAACGCCGGAAGCGCTTGTCGAGGGGATAGGCCAGCACTTGCTTGAGCGAACGGTTCGGCCGGTTACTCGTGTCGGCTTTCCCGCGGCCCGTGGTCAGGCCCAGCACGATCCAGTTCGCCGCCCGGTAGCAGGTTCCCCGCGACCGCTGCGGGTCGATGAAAGTTTCCAAGTAATAGACCGGGTGTCCGTAAACGCGTTGCCAATCGCGCGCCACCAGCGCCGTCATCCGGCCCAGAATGTGCGACGCCAGGCACTTCACCTGGACCCAGGGCAATATCAGAAACCGGCTGTTATAGGCGATGAACCGGATGTTGCGCCGGCGCTCTTGCGGGCTCCAGCCTATATACCGGTCCCGCGGCCCCAAATGCCGCGCCGCCGAAGACCATGTCAGACACGCCACTGGCCGCTCCCCGGCAAACACCATGTATTTGAGTTGCTCGCCAACCGGTTGTGTGTAGCCCAAATAATGATGATGTTCGATCAGGGCATTGACCAAGGCCTCTTGCGGCGTCCGCCGCACCATGCGGAACTCGAGCGGATCGATCTCCTTCAGGCCGCACGCGATTGGCGCGGCATCGATCTGCGGACATTGCGGCCGGCGGCGCACCGCCAGCGGGTTCAGCGGTCTCTGCCTCACGGGTGGCAGCGCAATGTGGCCCCCCCGATCCAGCGCCAGCATCAGACCCCGGCATATCATGTCGCACGCCGTGCCATTGGGCTGAACCCAGTTCCAGACTTCGCATAGCTGCCGCGACAATTTGCGTCGGCTCGCTGTTGGGTTCTCCTCGATCAGCGCCCGGATGATCGCCAAATCCGATTCGCGAATCACCCGGCCGCGGTACTTCAGCACCACGTCCATGATTCGCTACGCTAACAACTCTACAGCCGGAACGCAAGTGGTTTCTGAAAACTACTGGAGCTTTTTCTAACGCGCGGCCAGCACTGGCCGAACGCCTGAATTAGGATTTCGTCGGCGAGACAGAGCAGCACATTGGCTGAGATTATTTGCAAGTCTCTTCTCTCAGAATCGACACGACGTCAAAAGTGCGTGTTTCGGACCAGTCTAAGCTTACGTTTTTTCAATATCCGTTCTCGCTCTATTCCACCGCTTGCAGTTGGCATCGATGGCGATGCAAACCAAGTCCGGCATCGACAAGTTCTCGGGCGCTTTCAAGACGCTCGTTTGATACA
>JAIBHQ010000193.1 GCA_020028595.1 Nitrospirota bacterium | reverse complement strand
CGCATAGGCGGCGAGCTCGCGCTCGCTCAGCCGGTAGAGCGGCTTGACTTTTTTGGCGAAGCCTTCGACCGAGGCGGGGAGTATGGGACTCTGTTTGTCGAGGTACTCGTCCTGCCAATGGAGCACGTTGCCGAGCAGCCGGGACGCTTCGTCGTCCAGATTGTGGCCGGTGGCCATGACATCGTAATCCTGCTCCACGGCGGCCTTGTTGAATTGGTAGCGTTTGATCGTGCCGCATGTGGCGCAGGTGGGGCGGTGGACGAGGTTGGACAGTTCCTTGATGCCCGCGCCCTCTTCTTCCTGCACCGTATGAATCTGCAACGTGGCTCCGTGCGGCCGGGCCACGGTGTCAGCGAATCGCTCGACCTTCGCGCGTGATTTCGCCGAGTAGCCGGGAATGCCGAGGTCCACGTAGAGCGCGTCGGCCTTGTAGCCCCGCTTCAGCAGAATGTCCCACAGCGCCAGGCTGTCCTTGCCGCCCGACACCGCCACGAGGATGCGATCGTCCGGGCCGAACATGCGCTGGTGCTTGATCGCGTAGGCTACCTGCTCGTGCACGTAGGTCGTGAAGCAGGGCGTGCAAAAAGCCGCGTTGTGCCGCGGGAGATCGATCACCGCTTTTGTTTTACATTTGGTGCAGTTCATGGCTTTACGCCGGGCGATTGGCTATAGGCGATAGGCTATGGGCTGGCAGTAAGCCGCCTCCGGTCCTGCCTATAGCCCATTGCCCATTACCACCTCGTACCTGCGGCTCGACAGAGCCGCCGGAGATGACCGGACGGATCTCAACGAGGTCGTCGTCCTTCAGCAACTCGTCTTCCGTAATCAGCTCATCGCCGCGAATGACGAGGTGCGCTTCGACCACCAGGTTCAACTCGCGCAGCAGGTCCCTGGCCTTCTTCGGGCCTTTGATGTCTACCGAGCGTTCTGGATGGCTAAGCTTGACCTGCATGGAGTGATCATAAGCTGACGTTGAGAGCGAGGCAATAGGTACTAGTCGCAGGGGGTAGGGTTCGGGTGGGCGAGCAGGCCTCGGGCCGCATGCCTCGAGCCCGGGAGGCTGCTAAATTTCTGTTTCCCGAAGAAATTTAGCGGCTTCCTCCGGCGTGACCGGATTGATGTAGAAGCCGGTGCCCCATTCAAAGCCCGCCACCTGTGTGAGCTTCGGAATCAGCTCGATGTGCCAGTGATAGTACTCGCCGGTTTTCTCGTGGAGCGGGGACGTGTGCAGGATGAAGTTGTAGGCCGGGCTCCGCAGCGTGCGGTTCATGCGCCGCAACGATTCGGAAAGGATGGGTGCCAGCAGTTCGAACTGGGTCTTCTGGCTTTCCTCGAAGTAGGCGGCATGCCGCTTCGGCAGGATCCACATCTCGAAGGGAAACCGCGGGGCGAAGGGCGTGATGCAGATGAACTCGGGATTTTCCACCACGACCCGTTCCTGGTCGCTCATCTCCTGCCGGACGATGTCGCAATAGATGCACCGCTCCTTTTGCTGGAAGTGCGTCCGGCAGCCGTCTATTTCGGCCATGACGCTGGTCGGAATGACCGGCAGCGCGATCAACTGGGAATGCGTATGTTCCAACGTCGCACCGGCGGTCGCGCCGTGGTTTTTGAAGACCAGCGTGTAACGGAAGCGCATGTCCCGCTTCAGATCCACCATCCGGTCGCGGTAGGCCCAGAGGATATCTTCGATGCGCTTGACCGGTAGATCGGCCAGCATGTCTTTATGGTCCGGGGTCTCGATGATCACTTCATGCGCGCCGACGCCGTTCATGCGGTCATAGAGACCGACGCCTTCCCGTCCCATGTCGCCTTCGACCTGCAAAGCCGGGTACTTGTTCGGCACCACGCGGACTGTCCATCCGGGCGAGTTGGCGCCGCCGCCCTGCGGCCGATAGGCCAGCACTTCGTTGGGCGTGAGTTGTTCCTGCCCTGGGCAAAATGGGCACAGCGATGTGGAGGGCTGGCGTGCCGGCTCGGCCGGATAGAAATCGCGCGGCCGGCCGGCCCGTTCGGTTGAGATGATGACCCATCGTCCGACGATGGGATCGCGGCGCAGATCAGGCATGGCACCTCCGGTGCAGGCGATGGGCAATAGGCAATAGGCGATGGGAAAAACAATCTGGACTCCCGCCGCTTGCCCATAGCCCATAGCCCATAGCCTTCATCGTTATACTCTCCATGTTGCGGCCTCGTAATTATCGTCCGGCACGATCAGGCTGACGGGATGCTGGCGCGGATACCGTTCCACTTCCACGCCGTTTTGCAGCACGGCCACGCTTAGTTTGAATTCCTGCCCTGCCTGCAGGCGGAGATCCTTGAACGGCACGGCCAGCTCAAGAATTTTTCGGCGGCAGATCGTGCCGTAGCGGCCGACTTCGGTCCAGGCGCTTCCATCCGACGCTCCGTACAGGGTGAAGGTCTCCGGAGGCGGCGCAAACGCGAAGGCCAACTTGTACGTACCCGGCGCCGCGGCGACCTGACATTCCACGGTGATCGGGGCGCCGCCGGAGAGAAGATCGTCACCGGGGTCCAGCCGCAGGAACAGTGCGTCTACGCTGAAACCGAACCAGATGGCGGCGAAGAACTTCTGCGATTTCCACATGGCCCCCAGCGGCGGCGCGGGATCGATCGTGCCGGCGCCGTGCCATTCGAAAAAGTCCGTGACGACACCGTCAAGCGTCGGGGCCAGCCGCGTGACCGGCAGCTGGAACGGACGCGTCTCGCGCGCGCCGATCAGCGGCTCGTTGAGCGCTTCCGGAGCCGGCAGGCCCGCGCGGGTGTACACGTTCCGGAGATGCGCGCGAAAGAGGCGGTCGAATTCCGGCTTGTAGTCCGTCTCGAAATCGTCTCCGTACCACCAGCACCAGTCGCTGCCCTCGGCCGCGTAGAGCTCCTCCCAGGCGCCGCGCGCCTGCTCCGGCGCGAGCTGGTC
>JAIBHQ010000192.1 GCA_020028595.1 Nitrospirota bacterium | reverse complement strand
CTGGGCCAAGCTCCGCCAGTAGCCCCCGCAGTAGTCCCGAATTTTTGAAATCAACGGGTGCTTGTCACGTGAATAGTTGATGTGTTAGGTTTTGGTGAGTAATTACTCACTCACCGAACGATGACAAAACGACGACCGAAGACTTCAAGAAAAGCATCGGGACAGGAGCGCCAGGCCGGCATCATTGCCACGGCCGCATCGTTGTTCGCCGCCCGCGGATTCACGGGCACGACGACCAGGGAGATCGCGAAGGCCGCCTGCTGCAGCGAAGCGCTTGTCTTCAAGCACTTCCCGACCAAACGCGCCCTCTACGCCGCCATCCTGGCCGAGAAAGTTCCTCTCACGGAGCTGCTGACGGCGGTGGAGGACGCGGCGAAGAAACGGGACGATCGGCTCGTCTTCACGATGCTCGCCAGCCACCGCATCCGGCGGGGGGCGGACCCCACCCTGCTGCGCTTGCTGCTCTTCAGCGCGCTGGAGGGGCACGAGCTGTCGAACATGTTCTTCAAAAACCAGCATAGGATTTTCTACGATTACCTGGCCGGCTATATCGAGCAGCGGATCCGGGAAGGCGCGTTTCGACGGGTGGACCCCCTGCTCGCCGCCCGTTCCTTCATGGGCATGCTGGCGCATCACCGGCTCCTGCACGAAATCTTCCGCGTCCCGGCGCACCGGTCTCCGGAAGATTGCGTCGAAAGCTATGTGAATCTGTTCCTCGACGGCGTCCAGGCCGGCACACCTGCCACGAGGAAAACCCGCTCATGAACCGGCTGAGGCTGCATCCCATTGCCACGGTGTTCGCCGTCCTCCTGCTCGTGCTCGCGGGACTCATCACCTTCAAGCTGACGAGCAGCGGAGCCAAGAGCGATCAACGCAAAGGCCGCGTGACCACGGTGGGCACCGTCGTGCCGGTGCGGCAGGATCTGGACGTCCGGCTCGAATACACCGCCGACATTTCTCCGAACCAGACGGTAAACCTGTTCTCCCGGGTGGACGGGTCTATCGCCAGGATGTACGTGGACAGGGGCGACCGCGTCAAAGCCGGCCAGTTGCTCGTGGAGATCGACCACACCGACTACGTCCACTCGGTCAACCGCGCAAAAGCCAACCTCGCAGCCGCAAAAGCCGAGGTGTTCCGCCAGGAGGCCAACATCCGGAACGCCAAGCTGACGCTGGACCGGATGAAAACCCTCATCAAGGATCAGTTCGTCTCACAGCAGGATTTGGACACGGCGCAGGTCAATTACGACGTGGCGGCTGCGCAGATCGAAACGTACCGCGCGCAAGTGCAGCAGATGGAGGTGGCCCTGCAACAGGCCGAAACCAATCTGACCTACTCGTACATCCGCGCGCCGTTCGCCGGCTACGTCGCCGAGCGGAACCTGGACCCCGGCGCCTACGTCACCGGCTCCACCGCCAGCACCTCGACGATGTCGCGCGGCATTCTGAGCCTCCACGATATCGAAACGGTGCGGATCCTGATCGAAGTGGTCGAGAAGGACATTCCACTGGTGAAGATCGGCCAGCCGGCGGAGGTCCGCGCGGAAGCCTACCCGGACCGTCGCTTCACCGGTCAGGTCACGCGGACCGTGCAGGCCCTGAACAAGAATACGCGTGCGATGACTGTGGAGGTGGATCTCTCCAACAAGGATCAGTTGCTGAAAGGCGGCATGTTCGCCCGCGTGGCGATCATGGTCGGCGTCCATCCGAAGGCGATCCAGATTCCCATCGATGCCGTGACGCGGCTGGAAGAGAACCAGTACGTGTACGTGGTGCGGGACGGCAAGGCCCACCAGATGCCGGTGGAACTCGGCGCGCGCGACGAGAAACGGATTGAAATCACCAAGGGGCTGACCGGCGACGAACAGGTGATCCTCTCCGGCAAGGATCTCGTCAGCGAAGGCACGATCGTCGAAGCGCACCCGATGAACCCAGTAAAGAGTGATGGGTAATGAGTGATGAGTAAAAACTTTGAAAGGGCCATTCCGGCTGGCGCATTGCATTCGCCCCCTTACGCCTTTTTATTCTCTCATCACTCGTCACTGATCACTCGTCACTGTTCTTTATGTGGTTAACACTCCTCGCCCTTCGAAACAGGATCGGCATCCTGATGCTGTCCCTGGCCATGGTCGTGCTGGGCGCGACATCGCTCGACCGCCTGCCGGTGGACCTGTTCCCCAATATTTCCGTGCCCGTCGTCTTCGTCGGCGTCATCTATAAAGGCGCGCCTCCGGTTGACATCGAAAAGAGCGTCGTCTACCCCATCGAGAAGGCGGTCAGCTCCGCCTCGAACGTGGAGCACGTCGAATCCTTCGCCAAGCACGGCATCGGCGCGGTGCAGATCTGGTTCAACTGGGGCGCCGACATCAACGTCGGCCAGATGGAGGTGATGCAGCGCATCACGCAGATCCTCAACAACCTGCCGCCGGGCGTGCTGCAACCCTTCGTGGTCAAGTTCGACGTCTCCAACATCCCGGTCGCCTTCGTGACGGTTTCGAGCGATAACCTGGACGAACGCGCGCTCTACGACCTGGCCTACAACACGATCGCCCCGCAGATCGAGCAGATCAACAACGTGGCGGCCGCGACGGTCGAGGGCGGCAAGGTCCGCCAGATCAACATCAACCTGGACCCCGCGCTGCTGCAGGCGCGCAGCCTGTCCATCCTGGACGTCGTGAAATCCGTGAAAGCGGCCAACCTGATCCTGCCGTCTGGCGACATCAAGGCCGGCAACCTCGATTACAACGTCTTCACGAACAACCAGTTCAAATCCGTCGAGCCGATCAACGACGTGGTCGTCAAGGTCAACCAACTGGGCAACCCCGTCCGCGTGCGCGACGTGGGCACGGTCACTGACTCCTCCGACATCCAGACCAACATCGTCCGGACCGACGGCAAGCGGTCGGTCTACCTGCGCGTCAACAAGCAGCCGGTCGCGAA
>JAIBHQ010000191.1 GCA_020028595.1 Nitrospirota bacterium | reverse complement strand
GCCTTCCTGGACATCAAGGGATCGTTCGCCGAACCTCGCATTGAATCGCATCCGATCAAATCCCTGGGCGCCGGCCTCACTGGACTGGCGCACTTGGCCGCCGATGTTTTGATCAACACGCTCAAGCTTCCGATTGAAATGATCAGTCCCAGTGATGAGAAGCCTGCGCCGAAACCGGTTCCTCCAGCACCACCCGGCTCACAACCACCAACCGCCTCACCTTGACCCTCTCAAATTCCCATGCTAGCATCACTGCAATTCCACGCGTGAAACGATCGACGCAGCACCAGCATCAACAATCCACGATCCTGGGAGACCTCGATGGCAAGTGATCGCGCGACGCTCATGATCGCGGCGAGCGAATCGGATTCAAACCTCTACTACGCCACCCGATTTATCGCTCCAGACCCCTTTATTTTCATGGACGTGAAGGGGAAGCGCATCCTGCTTATGAGCGATCTGGAAATGGATCGTGCGCGAAGCCAGGCGACGGTCGATCAGGTCCTGTCGTATTCAGAATGGGAACGTCGCGCCCGGTCACAGGGCGTCGCCATACCGGGCTCAGTTGACGTTCTGCATCTGGTCCTGCAGGACCATGGCATCAAACAATTGCTGATACCGGGGAATTTTCCCTTTGGGCACGCCGTCAAATTACAGGCGCTTGGGTATCAACTGGAAACCAAGAAAGAGCCTTTCTACGAACGTCGGGCGATCAAGACCACCGAGGAAATCCGCTGTATCGAAGACGCGCAGCGCGCGACGGAAGCAGCGGTCTCCGCCGCGCACGCCGCGCTTCGCGCCTCAACCATCCGCGATGGAATCCTCTGGCTCGATGGCGAGCCGCTGACGTCCGAGCGAATCAAGAAGCTCATCAACGTCGCACTGATGGAGCGGGACTGCGTGGCGCAGCACACGATCGTGGCCGGAGGCGATCAGGCATGCGACCCGCATGATGAGGGGAGCGGCCCGCTTCCGGCACATCGCAGCATTATTTTCGACGTCTTCCCGCGCTCGGCCGTCACACGCTATTTTGCCGACATGTCGCGTACGGTTGTGAGAGGCACAGCCTCGCCGGAACTCACACAGCTGTACCAGACCGTGAAGGACGCTCAGGAGGAAGCCATCTCCAAGGTTCGTGCCGGAGCCGACGGGACGAAGATCCACCAGGGAATCTGCGACCGGTTCGACGCAGCCGGGTACGCAACCGGCGTTGTGAACGGCCGCATGCAGGGGTATTTCCACGGCACCGGCCACGGTGTAGGCCTGGACATTCACGAGCATCCGCGCATCAGCCGCAACGGTTCCATCCTGCAGGAGGGCGAGGTCGTCACAGTCGAGCCGGGGCTCTATTATCCGGGGCTCGGCGCCGTCCGCATCGAAGACATGGTACTCGTCACCCGGGACGGCTGTCGCAACCTGACGAACTACCCGAAAACGTTCGAACTGGGCTAGAAGTCACGTACCCTGTGGCGCGTCACGTACAATCATGCGGCTAGCTTTTCTCGTCCAACGGTTCAATCCAGAGAACGATCCCCACTCCCGCACGCAGGCATATCGCCTCGACGTCGGGCGGGGCACGACCGTGCTTGATGCGCTCATCCGCATTAAAAATGAGTGTGATGGCAGCCTGGCCGTCCGCTATTCCTGCCGGTCGGCGATTTGCGGCTCCTGCGCGATGGACATCAACGGATCGGAGAAACTGGCGTGCCGCGCCTCGGTTCGCAAGGAATGGGAACGGCACGGCAGGGTGGCCGTTGCGCCGCTTCGAAACCTGCCGGTCATCAAGGATCTGGTCGTCGACATGTCCTCGTTTTGGGGCAAGATCCGTGACGTCGCACCCTGGCTCTCACCCACCGCACAACAATCAACCCATGCGAAGATGTCTCCGCACACACTGCCTCCTGGAAGTTATGAATTTCATAACGTCGACGCCTGCATCATGTGCGGCGCCTGCGTGGCGGCCTGCACCGTCCATGAAGTCTCGAAAGGATTTTTAGGGCCGGCTGCGCTGGCCAAAGCGAACCGCTTTCTGGCGGACCCGCGCGAGCCGGTCGAGGCCAAACGACACCGGCTGGCCGTGCTGGAGCAGGACCATGGCATCTGGGACTGTACGCGCTGCAATTTTTGCGTGGAGGTCTGTCCGAAAGACGTCCAGCCGATGGAGGCCATCATCCGATTACGGCGATCGGCGCTCGACGCAGGCCTGGCATCCACCGGCGGTGCGCGTCACATCACGGGGTTCACGGAGCTGATCCGGCAGCATGGACGGCTTAACGAAGCGCTGATGCCGCTCAAGATCGTCGGGTTCAACCTTCCGCGATTGTCCCAGGTGCTGCCCCTGGGGCTGGCGATGCTGCGCAAGGGGAAAGTGCCCAACCCGCTCGCGCCGGCCATTTCCGGCATCGCGCGGGTCCGCGCGATCTTTGCGACGACATCGCGGAAGAAGGACGCCGGCTGATGGACCTGGCGATCGGATCGAATAGCTTCCGCAACACGAACGGCGTCCTGGCGATCCACGGAAAGGAACAAATCGTACTGGAGATCGTTTCAGAAAACGATCAGCTCATACTGACGATGGATCTGTACAATGCATCGGGCCATCAGGTCGCCCACCTGCGCCGCAATGAATGGAAATTCAATATGGACGATCGGTTCGCGTTCAGCGCCGCCGCCGCCGCCCCCTCGCTGTACGGAAGCGCCCCCTGGCTGAAACTCGACGATAAGGAAACGGGGGACACCGTGCTTGAAGCCAGCGTGACGGACCGTGACAAAGCGCAGATCCTGCAGGGCAAACTCTATACCCATAAAGGGCAGCTGCTGGAAATTACCTCCCACCTCTGCCGCATCGCCGGTGTCGTGACGATGTTCGGTGACACGCGGGACGCCCGTGGCGGCGCCATTGTCATCGGGTAGGCTCGCCGCGCTGCTGGTCACGCTGCTTTTCG
>JAIBHQ010000190.1 GCA_020028595.1 Nitrospirota bacterium | reverse complement strand
CATCGGCGTGGCCGGTCCGATTGCCGGCTTCGTGGTGGCCGTGGCGGCGCTGGTGTTCGGGATGCAGATGTCGCGCGTGGTGATGGTCGAATCGACCTACGGCATGCAGCTCGGCGAGCCGCTCCTGCTGCAAGGCATTGCCTGGTTGGTCGTCGGACCGCTGCCGGTCGGCTATGACGTGGTGCTTCATCCGATGGCTTTTGCCGCCTGGCTCGGGCTCTTCATCACGTCGCTCAACCTGATTCCAATCGGCCAACTGGACGGCGGGCACGTGGCCTTTGCCCTATGGGGACGCCGGCAGCGCACCATGGCGCTGGCGATGGTGCCGATCCTGATCGTCCTGGGCTTTGCCGGCTGGCCTGGTTGGATTCTCTGGGCCGGCATGGCGAGCCTGCTAGGGCTCGGCCATCCGCCGGTACTGGATCCCGAAGCGGTGCTGGGTCGGCCTCGCGTGATGGTCGGCTGGTTCGCGCTCGCGATTTTCGTCCTGACTTTTTCGCCGGTTCCGTTCTTCTTTCCTAAATAGGACGCTGCCACAGGCACGGCTGATCAATACCCACTGTCTCCGGCGGGCCTGCCGTCTCCCTCAGGCTTGGCCGTCTCTTCAATCTGATTCGGCTGATTCGGCTGATTCGGCTCGGAATTTTCCGGCGGCGCAACGGCAGGAGAAAGGTGCGTGATCGAGTTGGCCATGGCGCGAAGTCGCTTCACCTCGCCCTTCGTAGTGGACGTCAGACGGTTCGGTGAAAGAATTTGCGCGGCGAGCAGGATACTCTCGCCATTGTTGACCTCCGGCTTTCTCAGCAACGGCTTGCCGCAAATGCCCACCACGCTGACTTCAATCGAGCCGGTCCCGTCCTCCAGCATGAAGGTATAGGCTCCGTAACACATTGTGTTCTGGCCCGGCGAGTACGGCTGGAGCGGCGTGACCTGGCGCACCGTTCCCTGCAAAGGGATGATGCGGAAATGATAGGCGTCGGGATCGGCAATCACCTCGCCGATGGAAACCGGCTCGTCCGCGCGGGCGAGGCCGGCCAGAATCATCACGCCAACGGCAACGACAAGGGGGAGGACTCTTCGCACGGCCTAGTTTCCCACCCGCTGGATGTTCACAGCGAGGACGTCAAGTGTGGCGCCGGCCGTTCCGGTGCCGGACCCCGGCGTAACCGTAATTTGCGCGTCCACTGACACGGTGTCGCCGTCCGCGACGTCCGGCGGCTCGGCCGGCGAGTGTTGGGACACGCAGGGCGGCCTCGCGCGGACGGTGATCTGAAGAAAGCCGGTCTCGTCAGACAGGACGAACGTGTAAGGCGGATGCACCATCAGGCATTGTGTGTCGATCCGCGGCAGGGTTGACGGCGGACTGGTCAGGATTTGGATCTGGTGTGCCGCGCCCCGGAGCGTCACCATCTTGAGATGATAGGACTGCGGATCGGCCTGCAGTTTTTCGATGGTGACCGGCTCGGCGGCAAGGCTCAATGAGACCGTGACAATGAGCGCCAGCGTCTGAAGCGCAATGGCCTTACCGATTCCCATACTTCATTGTACACCCCTGCACGTCTTTCCTCACCAGGGCTCCGACGCTATAATGGCACGCCGTTGACCCGATGTGAACAAGAAGAGGAGACGATGGCGACACGCACCAATCGTATAGACGTTTATATAAAGGAGACACGCCCGTTCTTTGAGCGGACGCTCGGCGAGATGGTGGAAATTCCCTCCATCAGCATGGATCCTCAACGCAGGAACGATGTGCGGAGGATGGCCCGGTACGCAGCCGGCCTGCTGCGCGAGTGTGGCGCCGATGCCGCCATCGTGGAGACGAAGGGCCATCCGATCGTGTCGGGCGGCTGGACAACCGGCAAGAACCATCCGACGGTCACCATCTACAATCATATGGACGTGCAGCCCGCGCAGGAGCCGCAATGGACACAGCAGCCCTTTGCCTTTCGGAACGAGGGCGGCATCTATCGGGGGCGCGGGGCAACCGATGACAAGGGACCGGCGCTGACGGCGCTGTTGGCGGCAAAGCATGCCGTCGAGCAGGGCACGCCGATCAACATTCGTTTTCTCTGGGAATTGGAAGAGGAGATCGGCAGTCCGAACTTCGCGGCGGCGCTCAGGCACAGCCGCGCGATCCCCCGGCCTGATTCCGTCGTCGTGTCGGATACGATCTGGATTGCCAAGGGGCGACCGGCCATGCCCTACGGACTTCGGGGACTGGCGGGCGCGCGGCTGATGCTCCGCACGGGCACCAACGACGCCCATTCGGGCGTGACCGGCGGCGCGGCCAGAAATCCCCTGGCTGAACTCTGCGAAATCGCGCATGCCTGCGTGGATGCGCGCACGGGCCGCGTGAAGATTCCCGGTTTCTACGACGAGGTCGTGCCGCCGACAAAAACCGAGATCGCGCACTTTCTGGCCTCCGGGTTCGACGTGCGGCGCTTCATGGCGGTGCATGGCTTCAAAGCGATGCGAGCCACGAAAGCCGGGGACGTTCTGCGGCGTATCTGGGCCTCGCCGACCTTCGAGGTGCATGGACTGGTCGGGGGCTATGCCGGGCCCGGAATCAAGACCGTCGTGCCGGCGAGCGGCGAATTGAAGATCAGCATGCGATTGGTGCCGAACCAGAAACCGGAAAAAATGTTCAACCTGCTCAAACGATTTGTGAAGACACAGAATCCGAACGTGACGGTGGAGCCGGAAGGCATGTTGCAGCCGTTCCGCGGCGTCTTCGACGGACCCTATGCGGATGCCATCAGCCGTTCGGTGCGGGCCGGCTTCGGCAAAGAACCGGTTTTCATTCGGGAAGGCGGGTCAATCGGAGCTGTGGCAACCATGCAGGGAACCTGGAAGGTGCCGATTCTCTTTCTCGGCCTGAGCCTGCCGGAACACGGCTACCACGCGCCGAACGAATATTTCGATTGGGGCCAGGCATCAGACAGCGGGGGTATCT
>JAIBHQ010000189.1 GCA_020028595.1 Nitrospirota bacterium | reverse complement strand
TCAGCCATGACGACGTCCTCTCACGAACCTGTTATATGACGGAGGGTATGACGCGTCAACCGGAAACGCGTCTTCTCCTCTGGGCATCGCAGGAAACGATATGGTACCATCTGCCCCTTAGAGGAACCCCGGTAAGAAGGAGCATTATGTCGTTGCGTCACGCCAGTCTGATTGGTTTTCTCGTGTTGCTCGCCGGCCCGCTGCACGCTGCGGACGCGCTGCAGGCGGAAAAATTGGCCGGAAAAGACGGCGCGCCGATGATTCTCGTACCCGCCGGCCCCTTCCCGATGGGCGTGCCGGCCGGCGACCGGGACGGCGGCCGCGATGAATATCCGCGCCATCAGGTCGACCTGGACGCCTTTTACATCGACAAGCATGAAGTCACCAATGGACACTACCGGCAATTCGTGAAAGCCACGGGACACCGCATTCCGCAACATCCGAAGAACCCGGCGCGCACGCTCTGGAAAGGCGACCAGGTTTCCGAGGCCGTTGCCGAGCGGCCAGTGGTCAACGTGGATTGGCATGACGCCGCAGCCTACTGTGCATGGGCCGGCAAGCGGCTGCCGACGGAAGCCGAATGGGAAAAAGCCGCGAAGGGGACCGAAGATCGCCGCTTCCCGTGGGGCAACGTCGAGCCCACTGCGAAACACTTGAACTTCAACCAGCAATGGATCGGCGAAAAGACCTTGATGCCGGTGGGCAGCTATGAAGCGGGCAAAAGTCCCTACGGCGCCTATGACATGGCCGGCAACGTCTGGGAATGGGTCGCCGACTGGTACGATCCCGCCTACTACGAGAAGAGCCCGGCGAAAAATCCCCCGGGTCCCGTGACCGGCACGGACAAGGTGCTCCGCAGCTCCGGCTGGGCGGTGGAAACGCCGCTGGTCCGGATTTTCACGCGCGTGAAAAGCGATCCCCTCATACGGAATGAATCCACCGGCTTCCGCTGCGCAATGGACGCAGCGAAGTAATTCGAGGCAGCGATGACAGATTCGAAAAATTTCCACGGACTAACCGTCGCGGCGTTTGAAAACCGGATGGCCGCCGAGATGACCGGATTGATCGAGCGCTACGGCGGCAGACCGATGGTCACACCGGCCATGCGCGAAGTGCCGCTGGAAGACAACCGCGAAGCCCTGCAATTCGGCGAACGGTTGCTGGCCGATCAAGTGGATGTGTTGATCCTCATGACCGGCGTGGGATTGGAAACCCTGATCGGTGTCCTGAAAACCCGCCACCCGCTCGAATCCATCACGGAAGCGCTCAGGCGCATCACGCTCGTCGCGCGCGGACCCAAGCCGGCGGCAGTTCTCAAGCAGCTGGGTTTGACGCCGACCTTTACCGTGCCGGAACCGAATACCTGGCGCGACCTCCTGCGCACGCTCGATACCAACAGCCCGGTGCTCGGTCTCCGGGTCGCGCTCCAGGAATACGGCGCAAGCAACGCCGAACTGCTCGAGGAGTTGCGCGAGCGCGGCGCGACCCTGTTCCGTGTGCCGGTGTACCGGTGGGCACTGCCTGAAAGCCTGGACCAGCTGCGCGAGGCGCTGGGCAACATCCTGGCCGGGCAGGTGGACGTACTGCTGATCACCAACGCCGTGCAAGTGGATCATGTGATGCAGATGCTGACGAAGGACGGCGGCGTGGAACCGTTCAAGCAGGCCGTGAACCGCATGGTGGTCGCCTCGGTGGGACCGACGGCCAGCGAGCGGCTCCGGCATTACGGCTGGCCGGTGGACGTCGAACCTTCCCACCCGAAGATGGGCACGCTCGTCAAGGAAACCGCCGAGCGGGCCTCGACAATCCTGGGCACGAAACGTTCAACGTAGGCTCGCCGGCCGGGATTGCCCCGGCGCGTCCTTCACATCCCGCGCACAGCGGAAACCCAACCAGTTCATTTTGGTGTCCGGATCGGTGCCGTTGCGTTGCGCCGCGCGCACACTGGGGGTACTGTCGATCCACCCGCCTCCGCGGAAGCTCCGCTGCGTGCCCTTCTCAGGACCTGCGGGATTCTTCTCCGGCGCCGTTTTGTAATAGTCCTTGTCATACCAATCCGCCACCCACTCGGCGACGTTGCCCACCATCTGATAGTGGCCGTAGGGACCGAGCGCATTCTCGTACTTGTCCACGGAGATGATCGGCGGATAGAGCATCAGCCGTTCCGGCCGGTCGCGGACGGGACCGGATAAACCGCCGCGGCCGAAATTCGCGCGGGAGAGTCCCGCCGGCTGGTTCCCCCAGGGGTATATTCGTCCATCGTCGCCGCGCGCCGCTTTCTCCCATTCGGCTTCCGTCGGCAGCCGCTTGCCGGCCCATTTGCAATAGGCATCGGCATCGAACCAGGACACGTGCATGACCGGATGCGCCGTCATCGTATCCTGAAAATTTCCGCCGTCGTAGCGCCAATCAATGAGCGGAGGCCGGTTCGTGGCCAGGACGAATTTCAGGAACTGTACGGTCGTGACCTCGAATTTGTCGATCTCATAGGCATCGAGATAGACCTTGCGCTGCGGCATTTCCGGCAGATAGGCCAGCCTGTCCATCTTTTTGTCGCTGCCCATCAGGAATCCGCCGGCTGGAATCAGGACCATTTCATCCCTGGCCGGCAACTTGGCCCGCTCTGCCGCGAGCTGTTTTCCTTCCGGCGTCCACTCGATCGTCATGTCGGCGACATCCAGCGCCCAGACGGCGCCGGCCATGGAGAGAATCACGGCAAATGTAATGCTGATTCGGTTCCAGGTCATTCGTGCTATTTCTCCCTTTGTCTGTCTGGTCTATCTGGTCTATCCGGTCTGTCCGGTTCATCCTGCTCAAGGCAAGACAGACTGAACAGACAAAAGAGACAAGATAGACCAGTTCACCCGGTTTTCACATCGCCTGCTGAGGTGGTTTCTTGTCAGTGCCCCGATCGAACTCTTCAAGCGGCTGGAAATTCAGCGGCAACTGGAAGAGAAAATC
>JAIBHQ010000027.1 GCA_020028595.1 Nitrospirota bacterium | reverse complement strand
ATCAGCACTTCGCCGTCTTCGCCACGCACGACAAACACATGATGGCCGGGCGTCCTGAGTATGTCTTCCACCGTTCCCACCAGGCGGCCGGTCTCATCCTGCACCACGAGGCCGATCAATTCGTATTCGTAATACTGACCCTGCGGCAGCGGCGGCGCCGAGCCCTGCGGAATCTTCAGCGTCCAGCCCCGAAACATCGCGGCCTCTTCCGGCGTCGAGCAGACGTCCATGCCCAGCACGTACGACCCGTTCATCGCCCGCACACTGCGAATCGTGGCCTCCTTCACGGTTCCGGACGGCGCCTCCAGCGTGACGCGCGTCAGCCCTTCGAACCGGCCCGGCACGTCGCTGAGCGATCGGACGCGCAGTTCGCCGCGCACGCCAAACGATTTTTCGATCATGCCGATTGCCACGAGTTCCACCGGGTCTGCCACGGCACCTCGCTACTTTTTAATGACGCCGGCCCGCTTCAGCAATGTCCGCACCGTCACCGACGGCTGCGCGCCCTTGCTGAGCCAATCGAGAATCCGCTCCTGCTTGAGCACCGTCACCGGCGGATGCTTGGCCGGATCATGTGTGCCCAGGATTTCAAGATATCGCCCGTCCCGCGGCTTGCGGGAATCCGCCGCCACCAGCCGGTAAAATGCCAGATTCTTCCGTCCGCCTCTCGATAACCGTAAATGAACCGCCACTGTGTCCTCCTTAAAACAAGTTACCCCTGCTCACCGCATGCCCAGCATCTGCGCCAACTGTCTTTTCCCGCCGCTGCCCGACATGGCCTTCATCATCGTGCGGGCGCCCAGAAACTGCTTGATCAGCCGGTTCACGTCCTGCACGCTGGTGCCGCTGCCGCGCGCGATCCGCTTCTTCCGGCTGCCGCTGATGATCGTATGGTCCCGACGCTCCCTCAGCGTCATTGAATCGACGATGGCCACCGTCCGGACAATCTCTGTCTCCGGTACGCCGCCGTCTCCGGCCAGCTCCTTGAGTCGCTGCCCGCCGGGCAGCATGCCGAGAATCTCGTCCATCGAACCCATCTTGTTGACCTGCCCGATCTGGTCGCGAAAATCCTCCAGCGTGAAGGTCTTCGAGGTCAGCGTCTTCTGCAGCGCCTGGGCCTGTTCCTGCGAAAAGGCCTCCTGCGCCTTTTCGACGAGCGACAGCACATCGCCCATGCCCAGGATGCGGGACGCCATCCGGTCCGGATGGAACGCCTCCAGCGCTTCCAGCTTTTCGCCGACGCCCAGATACTTGACCGGTTTGCCGGTCACGGCCCGGATCGAGAGCACCGCGCCGCCGCGCGCGTCACCCTCCACCTTGGTCAGAATCACGCCGGTGAGCCCCACCTTCCGCTCGAACTGCTCCGCCATGGTCACGGCATCCTGCCCCGTCATGGCATCGGCAACGAGCAGAACCTCGTGCGGATTGACGGCCTGCCTGACGGCAACCAGCTCGCCCATCAACTCGTCGTCAATGTGCAGGCGGCCGCCCGTATCCAGCACAATCACATCGAAGCCCTGTTCGCGGCCGCGCGCGACACCATCCCGGCACGTCTGCGCGACATCAGCCTGCGCAGACGCCGCCCGATGCACGGGCACGTCCAGGGAGGCGCCAAGACTGGCCAATTGTTCCACCGCCGCGGGCCGCCGCGGGTCCGCCGCCACCAGCAGCACGCGCTTGCCCTGATGCTTGAACTGCCGGGCCAGTTTCCCGCAGGTCGTCGTCTTGCCGGCACCCTGCAAGCCGACCATCATGATGACCGTGGGCGGCTCGGAGGCCAGCTTCACACCAGACTGCTCGCGCCCCATCAAGTCGCGGAGTTCGTCCCAGACGATCTTGATGACCTGTTGCCCCGGCGCGAGGCTCTGCAAAACTTCCTGGCCGACCGCTTTCACCCTGACGCGCTCGATGAACTCCTTGACGATCTTGAAGTTGACGTCCGCTTCCAGAAGTGCGAGACGCACCTCTTTCAACGCGTCGGCGATATTCTGCTCCGTCAAAACTCCATGGCCACGGAGTTTTTTCAGAATTTGGTCAAACTTCCGGCTGAGCGCATCGAGCATAGCCAAACGCTCCTAATCCCATCAAAAAGACTGAAAAAGTTTATCGGGAAGTGTACTGTCCAAAGGGCTCGTAAGTCAAGGCAGAATCAAGCGAATCTGAGGACGGCGGGGGATGATTCTACTGCTTGCAGGCGGGTGAAACGGCCGCGGTTTTTGGCGACGCCGGCTGCGCGGCGGTGGCTGCGCGGTCAGCCGCGTCTGACGGTTCTCCAAACAGCAGGACCATAATCGTGTGAATTTCCTGGGGCGAAATGCGGTAGGCCGGCGAGAGGTAGCGCTTCTGCGCGAGCTTGCGCTCGTGCGGATCTTCCGGCTCGTAGTAGCCGACGAGAATGCTGTCGTGGTCGGCCTTCTTCAAGCGTTTCAGCCATCCCTCGGTGACAAGACCGGGCTTGCCGCGCGACGCAATCAATTCGAGCTTCGTCCAAATGGCCCATTGGACAAAGACCCCCCAAGTCTCATGCTGTGTTTCCCAGGCCTCCCGCTCGGACAAATATCGCACTTCAGTGGAAGTCCGCCGCTGCAGGACCGGGGTAATTTTCACTTCGGCGTAGCGGCACTTCTGCAACTCCTGCGTCGCGGCGAGCAGGCGCCCGCCGTCGGTGCTCGGATCGGGCGGCTTTGTTTCGAGGTAATCCATGTAGGCGTGATACAGCTCGTGATAGAGATTGCCGACTTCAGAGGCCGTCATCTTCGTGAGCGGCCGCAGCGAACCGGCCGCCTGGTTGAAGGACAGGGCCCGGTTCAGGATCATGTGGTGCTCTTCCGGATGGTACTCCGCCCCCCAGCGGTGGAGATCCTCGAAAGTCACGGTCACGAAATCAGACGGCAGATCTCTGAGAAATTTGGTGGGCAGACCCAATTCTTCGGACTGGCTGATGAGCGCGGCCAGGGGCAGCCGCGTCAAGTCGGCCGCCGGCTGCGGCGATTCCGCCCGGACCGGCACGGCCGCCGCCACGATGATGCACGCCACTGCCAATCGATTAATCCAGGACACGAGGATATCCCCCACAAGACTCACGTGTTTCATGTTCGGATTGTGTGTACCGAGGCAGCGAGAGGATTTCAATCCGGACGGTCGATCAATCCCAATGATGGTACCCGCCTTCCTCAATTAATGCCCATGTATCTAACATGGAGGAGGGTACGGCGTCGAGAAATCGCGAAGGTTTCGACAGGACCGCCCCCGTCGCCTTGTCGTAGACATTGATCGGATAGGTGAGATGCAGATGCTTCTTCGCGCGCGTCACCGCCACAT
Organism: Nitrospirota bacterium; assembly: GCA_020028595.1. Lineage (GTDB taxonomy): Bacteria > Nitrospirota > Nitrospiria > Nitrospirales > Nitrospiraceae > 2-02-FULL-62-14. The sequence goes on along the minus strand of JAIBHQ010000027.1, from coordinate 4,863 downwards.
AGAACAGACGCCGTTCCTCTTCCAATTCTTCGTCAGACGTGAATGAATAGGCCGAGGGAAACCGGCCGTCCACGGCCCAGATCACGAACACGCACTGCCATTCCAGCCCCTTGGCGGAGTGAATGGTGGACAGCACCAGCCGCTCGTCGTCCCGATCGCCCGCCTCCACATCGGCCACGCTAGCGTCCGGCGGCTCGAGCGCCAGATCGGCCAGAAAGTCGCTCAGCCCGGCGTACCGCTCGGCGATCGTATAGAGATGCTCCAGATCGCGCATCCGCTTCGGATAATCGTCGTAATGCTCCTTGAGGATCGGCAGGTAATAGCGATAGACCTCGTTCACCTGCTCTGCCGGCGTGAGTGATGTCGAACGCGCCGCTTCCTCCAGCGTGATCGCCAGATCCTTGAGCGGGCGCGACGACCGGCCGCTCACCTCCCGCAGCACCGCCAGCGGCTGCTCGCTCCTCACAAACAACGCGATCAGGTCCTGCGCCTTCTTGGGCCCGACGCCCTCCACCAGCATCAGGAGACGATTCCAGCTCACCGCATCGAGCGGATTTTCGATGACCCGGAGATGCGCCAGCAGATCCTTCACGTGCGACGTCTCGATGAACTTGAACCCGCCGCGCTTCACGAACGGCAGGTTCCGCCGCGACAGCTCGATTTCCAGATCGAATGAATGGAAGCTGGAACGGAAGAGCACGGCGATTTCGTCCAGCGGCACGCCCTCCTCTCGCAGCTCAAGAATCCGTTGCGCGATAAACCGCGACTGGGCGTTCTCCCCCGCCGCCTGCACCAGCGCCGGCAGCGGGCCGTCGAGTTTTCGCGTAAAGAGATGCTTCGCATATTTCTCGGTGGCGCCCTGGATGATTTCGTTGGCGAGATTCAGGATCGGCTGTGTGCTGCGATAGTTTTCCTCCAGCTTGTAGACCTTCGTCCCGGGAAACAGCGTCGGAAAATCCATGATGTTCCGGAACGTGGCGCCGCGAAACGCATAGATGCTTTGCGCATCATCGCCCACGGCCATCACGTTCTCGTGCGTCGCGGCCAGTTGCCGGACCAGATCGGCCTGCAAACGGTTCGTGTCCTGATATTCGTCCACGAGGATGTAGCGGAAATTCTGCGAAATCGTCTGCCGCGTCGGCTCGTGCGCGCCCAGCAGCTCCCGCAGTTTGGCCAGGAGATCGTCGTAGTCCAGGAGCTGCTTCTGCCGTTTGGCGGCCACATATGCGTTCTTCAGTTTGTCGAGATCGTTCAGATGCTCCGCGAAGTGGGCGAACTCGCCGAGCAGCACATCTTCCAGGCTCGCGAGCGTGTTCTCGCACTTGCTGAAAATTTCCGCGATCGTCCCCTTGCGCGGGAACCGCTTGTCCTTTTCGTTGAGCCCGAGTTGATTGCGCATCAGCGCGATCAAATCCTCGGCGTCGCCGCGATCCAGGATGGTAAAGCCCGGCTCCAGCCCGATCGGCCGCCCGTACCGGCGCAGAAGCATGTTGGCCACGGAATGGAACGTTCCGCCGGCGACCCGCTCGCTGCGCGCGCCGATCAGGAGCCCGGCCCGTTGCAGCATTTCCTGCGCGGCCTTGCGCGTGAAGGTCAGGAGTAGAATTGAAGTCGGATCGACGCCTTTGTCGATGAGGTAGGCGACCCGATAGATGAGCGTGCGCGTCTTGCCGCTCCCGGCGCCGGCAATCACGAGCGAAGGACCGTCGGCCGCCGTGACCGCCGCCAACTGCTGCGGATTCAGCGCGGCTGCGTAGTCCAGCGACAGCGTGGCCGGCAGGGATTCTTCCGCCGACTTCTTCAATATGTAGGGCTTGATCTCCCGATCCATGAATCTACCTGCGTGCGACGTGCGTCCATCGAAGTCTGACCAAGGGCGGGTATAACATACCCCCGCCCTTGGCGCAATGAGCCCTCCCGCCCTACCATTGGTTGCGTATTGAGTGGAAAGACCGGAGTGAACCTGTATATACTAAGTGCTGTTGTTTGGAGACGCCGATGTCTGCTACTCAAGATCCCTACGCCGCAACCCTGCGCGATCTGGCCTCGTTGATGGTCGCTGTCTCGGGCGAGTCCGTCACGCTGGTCAAGCGCAGCGCGCCCGAACAGGCCATGAAGATAAAAAAGTCCGGCGAATGGGAAATCTATCTGGAATTTCTCAAGCTGCTGTTCAATCTGGCCGATCGGCTGTCGGCTCATTACATCCCCCTCAAAGACCAGCCGCTCTTCATGGACGGCCTGGTCGATGCCGTCACCCAGCAACTCAAGAACGTGCTGGCGCCGGCGCTGGGACCCGATACCGATGAGATGGAAGTCGTCCTCGCGATCGGCCAGACCGTCGGCCAAAGCCGCGAGCGCTATGAACGGTTCAAATTCCTGGCGACCGAGGACAGCAAACAGAAGGACGAGTACTTCAAAGCCTTCGGCGAGACGATCGCGCACCTGCTTGGCGCGCGGGACAACGGCATGGTGATTTCGTCCGCCACGCTCTGCGGGAGTACCGTCATTCCCGTCATGACATCCCTGCTCGAATCGGCCGCGTCAGGAACGGCCCAGGGCCAGACCGCAGCGGCACCGGCCGCCCCGGCGATGGAAGGCAAGATCGGCAACGAGATCAAACTGATCAGCGTCATGTCCACCGTCCAGGGCGAGGAAATCGAAACTCGCTGGGGTCTGCATCCCCGCTTCCGGCAGGATCTGAAACCCGATCAAGCGCAGGAATTAAACCAGCTGATGAATCGCATCGCACAGATTTTGGGAACCCGTTATGCCTCCGTGGCCTTCTCGCCGAAATGGGCAGCCTGGCATCAGCAGGCGGGGAACGCCTAGGTGAGCGAGCATCGACCGAACGAACAGTCCCCGGGCAACATGCCGGACAAACTGACCCGCTTGCATGAACTGGCTTATAATCTCTGGTGGAGTTGGACCCCCGATGCGCGACGGCTGTTCGAAACCATCGATCCGACGCTGTGGCGCCTTTCGCACCACAACCCCGTCAAGCTGCTCCACGAACTGAAACCGGAACGGCTGGCGTCGTTGAACGAAGATCCCGTCTTCAGCCGTCTCTACGCGTCCGTGCTCAAAGCCTATGATGACTATATGGGCGACTCGGCCACGTGGGTTGCCGGCCAGTACCCGCACTTGACCCACAGCACAGTCGCTTATTTCTCCGCCGAGTTCGGCCTGCACAATTCGATTCCGATCTACAGCGGCGGCCTGGGCATCCTGGCCGGCGACCACTGCAAGGAAGCCAGCGACCTCGGCATTCCCCTCATCGGCCTCGGCTTCATGTATCCGCAGGGGTATTTTCACCAGCGGATGTCCGCCGACGGATGGCAGGAGGCGGAATACGAGCCGTTCAATAAACTGGAGTCGCCCATCCAACGGGCACTCACGCCGGACGGACAACCCTGCCAGATCAGCGTCCAGATGGACCATCATGCGATCGTCGGCATCGTGTGGCAGGTACGCGTCGGACGCGTCACGCTCTACCTGATCGATACCGACGTGCCGGAGAATCAGCCCTGGGATCGCGAGTTGTCGGCACGGCTGTACGGCGGCGACCACAACGTCCGCCTGCGCCAGGAGATTCTGCTCGGCGTTGGCGGCGTGCGGGTCTTCCGTGCGCTCGGGATATCGCCCGCCGTCTGGCATGCCAACGAAGGCCACTCGGCATTCCTGACGCTCGAACGGGTGCGCGAGTTGGTGCAGGCAGGCCGCTCGCACGCCGAGGCGGTCGATGTGGTACGCCAGAGCACCGTCTTTACCACGCACACGCCGGTCCCGGCCGGCCACGACGTCTTTTCGTTCCATCAGATCGAGCAGCATTTCGAAGGCTATTGGGAACAGCTCGGCATGACGCGCGACGCTTTTCTGCAACTGGGCGCGCACCCGGACAATCCGGGCGCCGGCTTCAACATGACGGCGTTCGCGATGCGGCTGGCCGGGCACGTCAACGGCGTCAGCCGCGAGCACGGCTGCGTCTCTCGCGCCATGTGGCGCTCTCTGTGGCCGGGCCTGGAGGATGACCGCATTCCGATCCGAAGCATCACGAACGGCGTCCACGCGCCGACGTGGATCTCGGTTGAGATGAACCAGCTCTACGCCAAGCACCTCGCCCCCGACTGGGCTGAGCGGGCGGACGACCCTGCCATCTGGCATCGCGTCACCGACATTCCAGACGGCGAACTCTGGAAGGCCCGCCAGGCGTTGAAGCGCAAGCTGATGAGCTTCATCCGCGAGCGCGCGCGCGAGGCGTGGATGCACGGGCGCATGCAGCCTCATCAAGTATTGGCCAGCGGCACGCTCCTCGATCCCGAAGCCTTGACCATCGGCTTTGCGCGGCGCTTCGCCACGTATAAGCGGGCCACGCTTATTTTCAGCACGTTGACCAGGATCCAACAGATGATGCAGGACCGCTGGCGTCCCGTGCAGATCGTCTTCGCAGGCAAAGCCCATCCGGCCGACGAGCCGGGCCGCCAGTTCATCCAGCAGGTCTATACCTTCTGCAAAGACCACGACATCGGCGGACGCGTCGCGTTCGTGGAGGATTACGACATGCACACGGCCAAATATCTCGTGTGGGGCGTGGACGTCTGGCTGAATACGCCTCGCCCGCCGATGGAAGCCAGCGGCACCAGCGGCCAGAAAGCCGCGCTCAACGGCGTGCCGCACCTGAGCGTGCTGGACGGCTGGTGGAAGGAAGGCTACGACGGCGCGAACGGCTGGGCCATCCCGCCGTCGGGACACCTCGGCGACTCCCATAGCCAGGACATGCACGACGCGGAACATCTGTACCGCCTGCTCGAGCACGACATCGTCCCGCTCTATTACGACCGGGACCGCGACGGCATCCCGCGCGGC
>JAIBHQ010000188.1 GCA_020028595.1 Nitrospirota bacterium | reverse complement strand
CACCGAACCAGCGCAAGGGCATGTCCCTGCAGACTCGGGCGCGCGAGGCGCGCTATGCCGCGCTGCAGCGCGCGGCGGCTGAGGTCGGCGCCGGGAAAATCGCGCTCGGCCACACGGCCGACGATCAGGCGGAAACGCTCGTCATGTGGATGCTGCGTGGATCGGGTGCCGCCGGCCTGGCCGGCATCCGCCCCGTGCGCGATGCCGTGTACGTGCGTCCGTTGCTCGACGTCAGCCGCACCGATGTGCTGGCCTACTTGAACGCAAAGGGTGTGTCATTCCGGATGGACTCCAGCAACGCCAAGCCGCTGTATCTGCGCAACCGTATCCGCCATCAACTTCTGCCTCTGCTCAAGCAGTTTAATCCTGCCGTGGTGGATGCGTTGACGCGCCAGGCGGATATTCTGCGTGATGACGATCGTTGTCTTGAGCAGTGGGCGTCTGAGTGGATCGGCCGGCATGTGCAACGGGGTGATGACCGGTCGCTGGCGGTCCCGCGCATGGCCGTGCTGGAGCTGCCGGTGGCGCTCCAGCGGCGTGTGATTCGCCGGGTGATGCAGCAGGCGGCACAGAGCCCGTACTGTCCCACTTTTGGATCTGCCGAAGCCGTCCTGGAAAAGATTGTGCGGGGACGATCCGGCTCGTCGCTGGCCCTGCGGGGGGCGAGTGTCGTGAGGGAATATGAGCGCGTCAGGTTTTTTCCCAATCGGACTGCCGGCCGGCATGCAGGCGGCGGCGTATCGGACCGTGCGGTCAGTCTGTGCCTGAGCGTTCCGTCTGCCATCGTCTGGCCTCCGACGGAGCACGTGATTCGCCTCAGTTATGCGCCGGCATCCGATGGCACGAGCGATGGTACGGGCACATCTGCAGGGACACAGATCGCGAGGTTCGATGCCGATCGGTTTACGCATCCGCTTGCGGTTCGATCCTGGAAGGCAGGCGATGTGTTTCACCCACAGGGGATGGGCGGGCGCCGGAAGAAAGTGCAGGATTATTTCTGCGACATCAAGCTGCCCCGCGAACGGCGGGCCGGGGTCCCGTTGCTGGTTGCGCCGGAGGGCATCCTCTGGATCATGGGGCATCGGGCGGACCAGCGCTTTCGCGTGACGCCGTCCACCCGGCGCATCCTGGTGGCGGAGATCGTGCCGGTCGAAACGAGCAGGAAGGGAAAGGGCTGAAGTATGGAGAAAATTTTCGGACGTCCGGTCGTGACCCAGGAGGACATGAAGCGCCGCATCGAAGAGCTGGGGCGTCAGATTGCCTCTGATTATGCGGGGAAGGATCTGATTCTCGTCGGAATCCTGAAGGGGGCCTTCGCGTTCTATGCCGATCTGGCCCGCGCCATCCGGGCGCCGTTGCTCGTGGATTTCCTGATCGTCACCAGCTACGGCTCCAAGGCGAAGACGTCGGGGAAGGTGAAGATGGTCACCGATCTGACGGAAGACATCAAGGGGCGGGACGTCTTGCTGGTGGAGGACATCGTGGATTCCGGGCTGACGGTCCAGTATCTGGTCAAGGCGTTGTCGAAACGCAAGCCTCGATCCATCAAAGTCTGCGCCCTGTTGAGCAAGCCGAAGCGGCGGCGTATTGCGGTGAAGGTGGACTATGTCGGGTTCGAAATCTCCAACAAATATGTCGTGGGGTACGGGCTGGATTACCAGCAGCAATACCGCAATCTTCCGTACCTGGCGGTGCTCGATCAAGTGGATGAAGAGGGACACAAAACATAGCCCGCATAATTCATGAACGTTTCTGCTGCAATCGCGGATTCGCGGCTACGACAAGCCTGGGCGCGCAGTTTCAGCGCCCAGGCGGGTGGGCTCGCCGCTCGGTCGGTCAACGTCCTGTTGCAAGGACGCCTCCCTTCCTCGCGGCTCCGCGCGCCCGTCTCGACGCGCGACTCCACGATTTCGCGACGAACCGTCATGAACAATGCGGGCTCGATGGTCGCAGGTTGTGCGTTTCCGACGCCCTGTGTTAGGATGACGCAATTGTCGGCCGCACCAGCGGCTGCGTGGGCGGCGAGGAGGCGGAATGAATTCGCGGGTTAAAAATCTTCTTTTTTGGGTCGTCGTCGGACTGTTCATGATACTGCTGTTCAACCTGTTCAGCGTGACGCCTCACGTCCAGGAAGACGAGGTGATCTTCAGCGAGTTCATGGCCAAGCTGGACAATGGCGAGGTGACGAAGGTCATCATCAAGGCCAATCACATCAGCGCCATTCTGAAAAACGAGACGAGAGTCAAGACCTACCTGGCTGAATATCCCGATCTGATCAAAGTGCTTCGCGAGCGAAACGTCCAGATCGAGGCCAAGCCGCCGGATGAGAGCCCCTGGTACATCACCTTTTTAGTGACCTGGGGGCCGTTCGTCCTGTTCCTCGGCCTGTGGTTCTTCCTGATGCGGCAGATGCAGATCGGCGGGAACAAGGCGCTGTCGTTCGGCAAGAGCCGGGCCCGGATGCTGACGGAAGAGCGCAAGAAGGTCACGTTTGCCGACGTGGCCGGCATTGATGAAGCCAAGGAAGAAGTGTATGAGATCATCGAGTTTTTGAAAGACCCCAAAAAGTTTCAGAAACTGGGTGGCCGGATTCCCAAGGGCGTGCTGATCGTCGGGCCTCCCGGTACGGGCAAGACGTTGCTGGCCAAGGCCATCGCCGGAGAAGCGGGCGTGCCATTTTTCAGCATCAGCGGATCGGATTTCGTCGAGATGTTCGTCGGCGTCGGCGCCTCGCGTGTCCGCGATCTCTTCGAGCAGGGCAAGAAGCATGCGCCGTGCATCATTTTCATCGACGAAATCGATGCCGTGGGCCGGCTGCGTGGAGCGGGACTCGGCGGGGGACACGATGAGCGGGAACAGACGTTGAACCAGTTGCTCGTGGAAATGGACGGATTTGATACGAACGAAGGCGTCATCCTGATTGCCGCGACCAACCGGCCGGACGTGCTCGATCCGGCCCTGCTGCGTCCGGGGCGTTTCGATCGCCAAGT
>JAIBHQ010000026.1 GCA_020028595.1 Nitrospirota bacterium | reverse complement strand
AATAGAATTGCATCCGACTTGGCCTCGACAGTGATCCGCTCACCGGCCTTGTCGAGCCGTGCCATCTCCGCTTCTTTCACCAGCCCCGATCCGTTGATGTCAACCTCGCCCTGGAGCACGAAGACCGCCGTGTTGAACCCTGCCGGAACGGTCACATCTGCGCGATGGCCCGCTTTCACGCGCAGGTCGTACAGATGAACCGGTGTGAACGTCTTCGCCGGTCCCTTGATACCCTGAAACACTCCGGCGATCACGCGCAGGCGTCCGGCGCCACCGTCCAGATCCACTGACAGGATCTGTTCGTTCAGCAGCGTCTGGTAACCGGGCTTGGACATTTTGAACGCCTTGGGAAGATTCACCCATAGTTGAATCGCGTGGAGCGTGCCGCCCTCCTTCGCAAATTGCTTCTCGTGCATTTCCTCATGCACGATGCCCGAGGCCGCCGTCATCCATTGCACGTCGCCCGACCCGATCACGCCCGCGCTACCCGCCGAGTCCCGATGCGCCACCACGCCTTCATAAACGATCGTGACGGTTTCGAACCCCCGGTGCGGATGCTCGCCCACCCCGCGCGGAGTATTGGTCGGGGGGAAATAGGTCGGGCCCGCATAGTCCAGCAGCAGAAACGGCGAAAGCTGCTCGCCGACACCGTCGCCGGGAATCAGGTTGCGCACGGGAAACCCGTCCCCGACCATGTGGGCCGATCCGTGCCGATGGACCTCCACCACTGCTTTGACCGGTCCTGTGCCCGGGCCCTTGGCTTGCGTGACCTGCGTTGTGCTCATAACGCACCTCTCCTTCCGGAATGCCGATGCCTTGCGCGTTGGTTTACACGAGGCGTTGCAACGCGTCCGTCGCGGTCACCTGCCCGCGGAGATGCGGCGCGCCCTGTTTCTCGTGCACGAGGGTTCCCCGCTCGATGCACGCGTACATCTCTTCGAACAGGCGCGCGGCATCATCGGAAAATCCGAACGACTTGAACGTGGGCACGACCGCGCTGAGCGGGGCATGCTGCACTGTGACGTTTCGTTTGAGAATTTTCCCCAACGCCGCTGCGATGTCGTTGGGGCTGTAGTCCTCCGGGCCGGATAGTTCCAGCACCGTTCGGCCCTTCCCGCCCGCAATGAGTTGCTCCGCGGCGATGCGCCCGATGTCGCGCGTCGAGATCATCGGAATCGTGCGATCCGGCGCAATAAAGGAGGGGAGCACGCCCTGGGCCTTGGCCGCACCCAACACCGGCACCCAGTTGTCGATAAAGGACGGTGGGCGGAGGATCGTCAGATTCTTCGCCACAGCCCCGAGCTGCTGTTCTCCATAGCGGACGATGCGAATCGGGCCTGTTCCCTCGGGCAAGTGTGCCCCGATGGAGGAGAGGAACACGACATGGCCGAGCCCGCTCGCTTTCACGGCCTGGGCCAGCGCATCGGCGACTTTCTTGCGGTCGTCGAGGTAGGACGCTGCCGTATAATTGGGCGGCACGAGCAAATAGGCACCCGTGGCCCCTTCAAACGCCTTGGTCAATGCCTGCGCATCATCCAACGACGCCACGGCGATTTCGGCCCCCTTGGCCTTCCAGGCCGCGCCCTTGTCCGCCGTCCGCACAATCACCCGCACCGGCTGTTTCCGATCGAGCAGGGTCTGTGCAACGACCGACCCGGTATTTCCTGTGACTCCTGCCACAACAAACATGATGTATCTCCTTCCGACGCTTACTTGGCGATCCTCTGCGCGATCTGCTGATCCACCGACCAGCGGCCCGCCCCAATGATCGTCAGCGCGATGCTGATGCCGAGCACGAGCAGATGATACTCATAGCCTTCGCCCGCCTGCTTGCCGAACCAGTTCATGAAAAAGCCATTCCGCAGGTGGACCATCGTGATCGCGCCCAGCATGATGACCCCGATGCTCGCCGCGCTGAACCGGGTCAGGAAGCCGACCAGCAGCCCCAGGCTCCCGAAAAATTCGCCGATGACCACGAGGAAGGCAATGATCCAGGGCAGGCCCAGCGTTTGAGTGAAGAACCCCATCGTCCCGTCGAATCCGAAGCCGCCGTACCAGCCCAATACTTTCTGAGCTCCGTGCGGAAATATGACGATCCCGAGCGTGAGCCTCAGGATCAAGCCTGTCCAACTATCATCGGTCTGAAAGAATGCTTTCATGGGTCACCCCCTTATGTGTGCTGATCAGGCTATCACCCTCAATTGGGCAAAGCCATGCGACGTGCCCGTTAAGATAGTCCTAGCTAGAACTATTGTCAATGGGGTAGTCGATGATTTGTTTCGATCCTTGCGCCAGGACGAATTCAGACGATGAATCAGACAGTTAGAGACGATTGGGTGGATGGCTAGAGGCGGCTACCGGCGCTTGTCTTTCATGGCCCGCTCGACTTCGCGGCCGGCCTCCCGTGTCTTGATCGTCTCGCGGCGGTCATACTGTTTCTTGCCCTTGGCAAGCGCGAGTTCCACCTTGGCGTGTCCGCGCGGGGTAAAATAAATGCGGAGGGGGATCAGCGTGAGGCCCTTCTGCTGTGTCTTGCCGATGAGTTGGGTGATCTCCTTCTGATGGAGCAGCAGTTTACGCGTCCGGAGCGGCTCGTGGTTCATGATGTTCCCGTGGCTGTAGGGATTGATGTGGCAGTTGTGCAGGAACACCTCGCCGTTGTTCACGCTGGCGTAGCTGTCCCGGAGATTCACAAGGCCGTCGCGGAGGGATTTAACCTCCGTCCCACGTAACATGATTCCCGCTTCGAACTTGTCCTCGATGTGATAGTCGTGGAACGCCTTGCGGTTGGTGGCGACGACTTTCTCGCCCTTGTCTTTGTCCTTCGCCATGACGCGCCACTATAGCATTCCATCGCGGATGGCGCGAGACAGGGCCCGCTGTCTCGCGCCTCGTGCCTATCGCCTCGTGCCTGCAACATTGGTACAATGTTGTCATGGCTGCACAGTCCTACTTCGATTCGATCGCCTCGGTGCTGAGCGGCATTGCGCGCCGCCACGGCATGGAACCCAAGCTGCTGGAGCACAAACTACTCAAGAACTGGCCTGAGATCGCCGGCGAGCAGATCGCCGCCCACACGAGACCGGACCAGATCAAGTTTAAAAAGCTCTACCTGATCGCGGAGAGCTCCGTGTGGATTCAGCACCTGACGTTTTTGAAACCGGAACTGATTGAAAAGATCAACGCGGCGGCCGGAAAGTCGCTGATTACGGATGTGGTGCTGCGGGTGGGAACCATGGAACGCGCCGAACCCGTTCAGGAGGCAGGGGAGTCTGACGAAGTGATCGCCCCGGCGCCGTCTCCGGAATCTCTCACGGAAGCCCACGCGCATACCGTGGCCGTGACCGATCCGGAGTTGCGGGCGAAGCTGACGGACGTGATCGCGCAGGCGCTGAACCGGCAGCGGACGCCTTCAAAACGGTGAGAGTGGAGAGGACGCCGGTTTGTCGGCCGGCGCGTCCGGTGAGCCCAGAGCCGCCGTCACCGGACCTTTGAACAGCAGGCGCGCGTAGGCGGCGGTGCCCGCCGTGTCCTTTCCCTGAAGCACCTCGTGGATCCGGCCGATCCGGCCTTCTTCGGCCATCCCCTCAAGCCGGTAGAATCCCCGCACCGTTTTTTCAAACTCTACGCGGAAGGTTTGTTCGGTTGGATCATGGGAAGTGTCCAACGACAGATACCGGCGCAGGATGTCCGGCTCGGTCCAGTGGTCGTTGGCAAAGACATAGATCGTGATCCGCTGGTAGCGCCCGGCCGGATCGTCTTTCGTCGTCGGCCGGATCTTCATCCGTCCGAACTCACGCCCCTCATGCGCGACCTTCTGAAACCGGTAGATCAGCGTTTCGATCTCCGTGTCGCTGGTCCATGCCGGCACATGGACAGCCACCGCCGTGCCTTCCTGCGAGCCGACGCTGTAGGGCGGGATCGACCGATCGGGCCTCGTGAGAAACATACCGCCCCAGATCAGCACGAAAGCGCCGACGAAGACGCCCAATCCGAGCTTGACGACCGTGTCGAGATTTCTGAACCATTTTGGCACGATGGATACTGACATGAGGAAGGGGATGGAGGAACTAGAATCCTTATGAACCAAGTGCTGAGTGCTCAGTCCTGAGTGCTGAACGAAAAGAGCCCCTCAGGACTCAGCACTCAATGCTCAGCACTGTTTTCTATCCGCCGTTGCCGTTCTCCGGCGACTCCTCTTCATGCTCGACGATGCGGGCCACGCCGACGACGCGATCAGCCTCGCCTTCCAGTTCGAGAACGCGGACTCCCTGTGTGTTCCGGCCGATCTCACGGATGTCGTTCACCTTGCAACGGAGAATCTTGCCCATGGCCGCCATCAGCATGATCTCGTCGTCGTCGCGCACCTGGAGGAAGCCGACGGCCAGGCCGGTTTTCTCCGTCGTCTTGACGCTGATGATGCCCTTGCCGGCGCGGCCCTGGATGCGGTACTCCGCGACCGGTGTCCGCTTGCCGAACCCGCCTTCAGTGATCGTCAGGATGGCCGTGGTGGAGTCCGGCGTGATCGTTTCCATGCCGATCACCTCGTTGCCTTCCTCCAGCGTGATGCCGCGCACGCCGTGCGCCGTGCGGCCCATCGGGCGGGCCTCCTCTTCCTTGAACCGGATCACGATGCCCTGCTTCGTGCCCAGGAGAATCTCCCGCTGGCCGTCCGTGATCTGCACGCCGATCAGCTTGTCGCCCTCGTCCAGCGTGAGCGCAATGATGCCGCCCGCCCGCGGATTGCCATACGCGGAGAGTTCCGTCTTCTTGATGATGCCCTGCTTGGTCGCCATGATGACGAACTGGTCCTCCCGGAATTCCTTCACGGGCAGGGTGGCGGTGACCTTCTCGTCGTCCTTGAGCGCGAGGAGATTCACCAGCGCCTTGCCCTTGGCCGCGCGGCCGGCCTCCGGAAGCTCGTGGACCTTGAGCCAGTAGACCTTGCCCGCGTCCGTAAAGAACAATAGATAGTCATGCGTGGAGGCGGTAAAGAGCGTCTCGACGAAATCCTCGTCGCGCACGCCCATCCCGATCTTGCCCTTGCCGCCGCGCCGCTGCGCGCGGTAGAGCGACACGGGATTCCGCTTGATGTAGCCGGCGTGCGACACCGTGACGACGACCTCTTCCTCGGCGATGAGGTCCTCGACGCTGATCTCCGCCTCTTCCTTCACGATCTGCGTGCGCCGCTCGTCCTTGTAGGCTTCCTTGATCGCCAGCAGCTCGTCCTTGATGATCTTCCGGACCAGCGGCTCGCTGGCCAGCACGGATTTGAGATATTCGATCCGCTTCAGCAGCTCCTGGTATTCCTCGATGAGCTTGTTGCGCTCGAGCTGCGTGAGGCGCTGCAGCTTCATGTCCAGGATCGCGTTGGACTGGGCCTCGCTCAACAGGAACTGCCGCATCAGGCCGCCGCGTGCCGCCTCCGGTGACGCGGAGCCGCGGATCAGCTTGATCACTGCGTCCAGGTTGTCGATCGCGATCTTGAGGCCTTCGAGGATATGGGCCCGCTCTTCGGCCTTGCGCAGCTCGAATGCCGTGCGGCGGACGACAACTTCACGCCGGTGCGCGACGAAATGCTCGAGCACCTGTTTGAGATTGAGCACCTCCGGCCGGTTGTTGACCAGGGCCAGCATGATGACTCCAAACGTCGTTTGGAGCTGGGTGTGCTTGAACAGGTTGTTCAGCACGACCTGCGGAATTTCATTTTTCTTGAGCTCGATCACGATGCGGACGCCGTCCCGGTCCGACTCGTCGCGCAGGTCGGAGATGCCCTCCATCTTCTTGTCCTGGGTCAGATCGGCGATCTTCTCGATCAGAGTCGCCTTGTTCACCTGGTAGGGGATCTCGGTGACGATCAGGCGGCTGCGGTCCGTCCGCTCGTCCACTTCGACGTTCACCCTGGCCCGCAGCGTCAGAAGGCCGCGGCCGGTCTCATAGGCCTGCTTGATGCCGCCCGTACCGTAGATGAACCCGGCGGTCGGGAAATCGGGGCCGGGAATGTCCTTCATTAATTGCGCGATCGTCGTCTCCGGATCGTCGATCAATTTGACGAGGCCGTTGATGACCTCGGCCACGTTATGGGTGGGGATGTTCGTCGCGTAGCCGACGGCGATGCCGCCCGCGCCGTTGATCAATAGATTTGGCGCCCGGGCCGGCAGGACCAGCGGCTCGGTGCGGGACTCGTCGTAGTTCGGCCCGAAGTCCACCGTTTCCTTGTCGATGTCGGCCAGCATCTCCTCGGCCATCCGCGTCATGCGCGCCTCGGTGTAGCGCATGGCCGCCGGAGGGTCGCCGTCCATCGAGCCGTAGTTGCCCTGGCCGTCCACGAGCATGTAGCGCATATTGAAGTCCTGCGCCATGCGGACGAGCGTGTCGTAGATCGCCGAGTCGCCATGGGGATGGTAATTGCCCATGATCTCGCCGACGATCTTGGCCGACTTGCGGTAAGCCCGGTTGTGCGCCAGGCCCATCTCGTTCATGCCGTAGAGGATGCGGCGATGGACCGGCTTCATTCCGTCCCGCACATCGGGAAGCGCGCGCCCCACGATCACGCTCATGGCGTAATCGAGATAGGACGAGCGCATCTCGTCTTCGATGGCGATCTGGGCTAGTCTTTCATCGAGCGGCATCTTTTAATTCCATGTTAGCAACAACTAGCTGATAGCGAATAGCTCAGAGCTACTGGCTGCTCGCTATTGGCTATTCGCTAAACGTCAAGATTTCTGACTTCGAGCGCGTGTTTCTGAATGAATTCCCGGCGCGGCTCCACTTCGTCGCCCATCAGGACGGAGAAGACTTCGTCCACACCGGTCATGTCCTCGAGCTTGACTTGGAGCAGCGAGCGTTTCTCGGGATCCATGGTCGTTTCCCAAAGCTGGGTCGGGTTCATCTCGCCCAGGCCCTTGTACCGCTGGATGTTGAGCCCCTGCTTGCCGATCTCGAGAATGCCCCGGACGAGGTCCCCCGTGCCGGCGTATTCTGCCTGCACGTCCTTGGCTTTCAGCTTGTAGGGCGGACGGCCCAGGCCGATCGCGGACGGCGACAGCTTCTGCAACTCGCGAAACTCGGCCGAGGCCACCACATCATGCGTGATCTCCTGGCTACGCTTCGTACCATTGGTCAGGACCGTGCAGATGATTTTGTTGGAGCGGTGCTCCTCGTCATCCGCGATGTCCACTGTGATCGTCGCCTTGGGAAAGACCAGCTCAAGCCCCTTCTTGATGTTGACGACGTTCTTCCTGAGTTCGGGCACGTTCTTGAGCATGTCCCGATCCAGGCCCGGCTCGTCCATCACCACGCGCAGGATGGCCGGGTCATATTGTTTACGGACCAGCCGGTTCAACATCTCCTCGAAGGCGATCATCTTCTTCAGTGCGGGCAGGAGGCGCCGTCCGGTGACGAAGCCCTGGCCGTCGAACGACACTTCCACGTCCTCGACGGCGAGATCGGAGAGGTATTCGTTCAATGCCTTCTCGTCCTTGAGATACTTCTCGCTCTTGCCCTTCTTCACTTTGAACAGTGGCGGCTGGGCGATGTAGATGTAGCCGCGCTCGATCAGCTCGTGCATCTGCCGGTAGAGGAAGGTCAGCAGCAGCGTGCGGATGTGACTGCCATCCACGTCGGCGTCGGTCATTAAAATTATCTTGTGATACCGGGCCTTGGCGATGTCGAAGCATTCGCGGTCCTTGTCGTCCTCGTCGCGCTTGCGCCCGATGCCGGTGCCGAGCGCCATGATCAGCGTTCGGATTTCCTCGCTGCTGAGCATCTTGTCGAAGCGCGCCCGCTCCACGTTGAGAATCTTGCCCTTGAGCGGCAGGATGGCCTGGAACTTCCGGTCGCGGCCCTGCTTGGCCGAGCCGCCGGCCGAGTCGCCTTCGACGATGAACAGTTCGCTGTGGGCCGGGTCCTTCTCGGAACAGTCGGCCAGCTTGCCGGGCAGCGAGCCTCCGTCCAGCGCGCTCTTGCGCCGGATCAATTCCTTGGCCTTGCGGGCCGCTTCGCGCGCGCGCGCGTTGACCGCCGTCTCGACGATGCCCTTCACCTCGCTGTTGCCCAGCTTGGCCTTGGTCTGCCCTTCGAACTGCGGGTTGCGCAGCTTGACGCTCACGACTGCCGTCAGGCCCTCACGGACGTCGTCGCCGGTCAGCGACTCGTCGTCTTTCTTGAGCAGCTCGTGGGCGTTCGCGTAGTTGTTGATCGTACGGGTCAGTGCCGCCTTGAAGCCGATCAGGTGCGTCCCGCCTTCGCGCGTATTGATGTTGTTCGCGAAGGAATACATGTTCTCCGCGTAGCCGTCGTTGTACTGGAGGGCCACCTCGAGCATGACGCCGCTTTTCTCAATCTCCACAAAGATCGGCTTGTGGAGCGGCGTCTTGGCGCCGTTCAAATGTTCCACGAAGGAGACGATGCCGCCCTTATACTTGAACGTCTGCTCCTTCTGCTTGCGCTCATCCTTGAGCACGATCTCGAGGCCCTTATTGAGGAAGGCCAGTTCGCGCAGACGCTGGGCCAGGACGTCGAAGCTATAGTCGGTCGTTTCGAAGATCTCGCCATCGGGCCTGAAGGTCACCATGGTCCCGCGTTTTTTCGTTTTGCCGGTGACCGTGAGCGGCGCGGTCGCCTTGCCCCGCTCGTACCGCTGCTCGAAGACCTGGCCATCCTGCCAGATTTCCAATTCGAGCCATTCCGCAAGCGCGTTGACGACCGAGATGCCGACCCCGTGCAGGCCGCCGGAGACTTTATACGCCCCCTGTTCGAATTTGCCGCCGGCGTGCAGGACGGTGAGCGCGACTTCCGCCGCCGATTTCTTCTGCGTCGAGTGCATGCCCGTCGACGCCGGTGCTGCCGATGTACATGGCGGGACGCTTGCGGACGGCGTCGAGCCCCTCCAGCACCTTGATCTGGTCCGCGCCGTAGCTGTCGGACACTGGCTGGTTGGGCTGCTCGCCCTCGGGCTTTCCGTTTTGCTCTTTCGTCGCCATTCGTCTCCTAATTTTTCAACGCTGGCCGTAGGCAATGGGCGATAGGCTATAGGGAAAAAGCCGGTCTTCCCTATTGCCCATAGCCTCGCGCCTCTCGCCTAAACTTTGACCGGCATCACGACGCACGTAAAGCCGTTGTTGCCTGGTTCCCGAACCAAGCAGGGGCTCAGGGGCGCATCCATCTGCAGCGTGACGGACTCGCCATCCACGATGCCCAGCACATCCAGCAGGTACCGCGCGTTGAAGCCGGTCGTAAGCGACTCGCCCTTGTACTGGGCGGGCAGTTCTTCCGTCGCCTCGCCGAAATCCGGGTTGCTGGAGAACAGGGTGATCTTCCCTGACGTGAACGTCACCTTGACGGCATTGGTCTTGTCGCGCGAGAGCACCGCCACGCGGCGCAGCGCGCCTTCCAGTTCGGGCTTGGAGACCGTCACGCGCTTGTCCGGTTCCTTATCCTTGGGAATGACCTGCTGATAATTGGGGTAGGTTCCCTCCATCAGCCGCGACGTCAACAGCAGGCCGCTCTTGCGGAAGATCATGAGATTTTTGGTGAACCCGATCAGCGGGTCGCCGTCGCCTTCTTCCAGCAGATGCCGCATCTCCAGCGCCGCCTTCTTCGGAATGATGGCCTTGATCTCCCTGGGGCCCTCCTTGCCGGCCGACCCGCTTATCTCCTGATCGGCCACGGCCAGGCGGTGCCCGTCGGTCCCGACCAGCCGCAGCGTGGTTTTTTTGTCCGACACGTTCAGCGTGATCAGCAGGCCGTTGAGGATGTAGCGCGCGTCGTTGTCGCCCACCGCGAATATCGTCTTCCGGATCAGGTTGGCCAGCCCTGCGCCGGCCAGCGGCGTCAGCCCCTCGCGCTCAATCACCGGCAGGGCCGGGTACTCGGTGCTCGGCAGGCCGACGATCTTGAACTGGCTCTTGCCCGATTGGATCGTCGCCCAGTTGTTGGCCCCGACGGTCAGCTCGATCTCGCCGTTCGGCAGCTCCTTGAGGATCTCGTACAGCTTGCGTGCGGAGAGGGTGATCGAACCCGGCTCCTTCACGGCCGCCTTGTAGAGCCCGCGCATGCCAAGTTCCAGGTCCGTTGCGATGATATCCACGCCTTCCGATTTGGCTTCCAGCAGGATGTTGGAGAGGATCGGCATCGTGTTGCGCTTCTCCACCACGCCCTGCACCCGCTGCAGACCGGTCAGCAATTCGTCTCGCGCGATTCGTAGCTTCATCGGCATCTCCTCATTTCACCCGCCCACCCCGGCGCGCCGGGACGTGCCTCTTTCCCGTGGCTCACTGATTATGCGCGTCAGCCCTTCGTGATTTGATCCTTCAAACTTTCCAGCGTGGCGCTCAGCGTGCTATCGGCATCCTTCGCCTTCGTGATTTGCTTGCACGCGTGGATGATCGTCGTGTGGTCCTTCCCGCCGAAGTGCCTCCCAATTTCCGGAAAGGAGGCATCGGTGAGCTCCCGGCAGAGGTACATGGCGATTTGCCTGGGATGCACCAGCGTCTTGCTCCGTCGCCGCGATTTCATATCGGAAATTTTGACATGAAACCGGGCGGCAACGATCTCCTCGATGTCGTCCATCGCGATGATTTTCTTCTTCTCGCCGATGAGATCCTTCAACACATTCTTGGCCATGTCCAGCGCGATGGGCTGGCCGGTGAGCGAGGTGTAGGCACCCAGCCGCACGAGCGAGCCTTCCAGCTCGCGGATGTTGCTCTTCATGTTTGCCGCCAGAAATTGAACGACGTCCTCCGGCAGCAGGATGCCTTCGTCGTCGGATTTCTTGCGGAGAATGGCGATGCGCGTTTCCACGTCCGGCGCCTGCAGGTCCGCAATCAGGCCCCACCCGAACCGGGATTGCAGACGCTCTTCGGTGTTCGCGATTTCCTTGGGGGAACGATCGCTCGACAATACGATCTGCTTATGCGCCTCGTAGAGCGTATTGAAGGTATGGAAGAATTCCTCCTGCGTGCGCTCCTTGCCTGCGAGAAACTGGATGTCGTCGATCAGCAGCATGTCGATGTTTCGGAACCGCTTTCTCAAGTCCATCATCTTGTCGTAGCGGATCGAATTGATCACCTCGTTCGTAAACTGCTCGGTCGTCACATAGGCAATGCGGAGATCGGATGTTTCCGCGATGTGGTTCCCGATCGCGTTGAGCAAGTGCGTCTTGCCGAGCCCCACGCCCCCATACAGGAACAACGGGTTATAGGCCTGGGCCGGCGATTCCGCGACAGCCAGGCAGGCTGCATGCGCAAACTGGTTACTGGCTCCCACGACGAAGTTTTTGAATGTGTATTTTGGGTTCATGGGGGAAACGCGCCGCAGGCGGTTGGCTGGTATTACGCGTGCCGTTGCCGCCCTTCCCTCTGCCGCCTTCATGGTTGTCTTGTCCGCTGTCACAAAGATCACCGTGAGTTCACGTCCTCCCTGTGCGGCTGTCAGAGCTTCCGAAAGCAATCCCTTGTGGTGCTCGGTGAGCCATTGGCCGAAAAATTTATTAGGCACTTCCACCCGGGCCGTCGATCCCTCTATTTCACGGAGCCGGGTCGGCGTAAACCACGTTTCAAATATTTGTTTGGGAACTTTGCTCTCTATGTGCGCCAGAGCTTTATCCCAAACGGTGTCGCTTCCCATATCCAAAACCCTCCACTATGCACAGACTTATTAACATCTGTGGATAAGTTAAATTATTGCACTCCACTTCATATCATGTCCCGTACTGACATGGGAATCAATATGGTGTGGTTTATGTCTGTCTATCCCTTTATCTGATCCTTATTTCCTTGGTGCCTATTAATTCTCTCTTTTCCATCAACGTTCTTTCTATACACAGGATATACAAGTTCATTCTGGGTCTCATTAGACATCGTTTCACTTCATTCTTCACATCTTCTCTCTTATTCCCATCCATATTCCATCGACGAATCTGCCTATTATCCACATTTTCACAGCACCTACTCTTATCCCCTCCTACTCCGGCTGATTTTCTTTCTCTACATGAACAATCTAGAATTAAGGCTGTGTAAACCTATACAACCGCCACAGTTTCAGCTTCAAAAATCATGCGTAAGAGATCCTGGTAGGACACGGAAGGAAACGGCGAAGACAACTTTCGAGACAATACGTCATCTGAAAGGGTAAAAACACAAGGGAAGGGGAGTTTCTGATGTCTCACGCCGTCCTGAACGAGAACCACTGATATATCGTTTTTGGATCCGGAATCAGCAGGAAGTAAAGAAACACTCTTCTCACTCGGAGCCTTACTCACGATATAAAGAATTTTCTTCAATTAATAACCTCTAAAAAACCAGGATCCTCGAAGAATCTGAAATCGCCAACCGTATAGCCTCTTCCGACAATTCCTTTACGTCGAACCCAGGGTCAAGATTGAATTGAGAACGAGTTTCCAAAGGGACCAGGAAAGAAATCTTTAAATGCTTAAAAGAAGGGAGGTATTTTTCCATAATCTCCCCATCAACAATATCCTCGGGATCCTCT
>JAIBHQ010000187.1 GCA_020028595.1 Nitrospirota bacterium | reverse complement strand
GAGCGCATGGTGATGATTCTTGGCGCGAGAGTAAAACACCTGCAGCAATTCCCTCTTCAGAGCCTTCCCAGAACAAGGACTAGCCGATTCATCTACTATCCTGCTAGGCCTGCCCCACTGTCTATATCAGGCCGCATCATAAGAAATGCCAGCCACGGAACCCGGCCAGTGCTGCGTGCTTCAATTTTTTAACCCCTGGGTACTTTTTTATTGTTTGCATAAGATATTGTTTTATATAGCTAATAATTTTAATTAATTAATAGTTGACTAACTTACTTGTTTTTATGTATAAACTGCTCACTCAATTCTGGCCAAAGGACAGCAAGTGGCTAGCAACTCAAAAATCTATACCACTTTCGGAAAACTCTCACTCGCACTGATGGGTGTGGCCGTGATCGCCACCGGCACCGCGCAGGCGTTCGAGTGGGTTCCATCCGACGAAGAAATTCAGAAATACCGCCGGAGCTGGAATCCCTTCTCGGAAGGTCCCCTGCTCATTCAATCCGTGGACATTCACCCGAAAGGGCAGCTGTCGGTTCGCCCGTTTCTCTTTTCCCAGATCGCCGAAAAGAGTTACGGAAACACGCTCTCCCTCCCGAACAACAGGAAGGATGGCTCTGTCCACACCTACGCCGTTTCTCCCCTCATCACTGTGACCTATGGTCTCACGGACCATGTGGAGCTCGGAGTCGCCACGTCGTGGCAGGCCTTTTGGGCCAAGGACACGTCCTCTGCCAATGCGGGGCAAGGCGGTCCATGGATAACGGATACCGGAATGGGCGACACCTCTCTCATCATGAAGTATCGCCCGGTCATCCAGGACCCAGACAGCGCCAGGCCGTCTTTCACCTTGTATCAACAAATTGTACTGCCGACCAGCAAATGGGTTTCAGGTACCGAACGGCCTCCTGGGGGATTTGCTCCTCTTGGCCGTCTCCCTGCCACTAGATTCGGCGAATGGGGATTCACGGAAGGTTTCACCTTCAGGAAGAACAGCCAGCCCTATCGCATCAGCGGTGGCGTGTACTACACCTACGCAGCTCCTGGCAGCGGCGCGGCAGGTCAGACCACCTATACCGGCGACGTCATCAATACCCGGTTGATTTTTGAACATTTCCTCGATGACAAGAAGGGATTGGCCTACAACCTCGAATTTGTCACCGTGAGTACCACCACTTGGCGGGCGGATGGGCATGCCATCAACCGAGGTGCATTGAGCGGATCCACCGTCGTCGGAATCGAGCCGGCTATCCAGTACAAGTTTTCCGATGCCTGGGTCGGCGCCGCAGGCGTTCTGTTCACCGTCGCCGGGCAAAATGCGGCCGATGCGATCTATCCCAACTTTGCCATCCAGTGGTACTGGAACCAGGGCAAAAAAGTCATCATGCGGTAACCGCCGTATCGCGGCGTGGTACCAGATGCACCGCCCCCGCCTTGATCGACGCGGTAATCGAGACGCCGGGCCTGAGTTGCAGATCATCGACTGCAGAACGCGTGACCACCGCCGACAGGGGAAAACCACAATCAATGCTCACTCGAACCAGCGCGCCCATGCTGCTGACTTCCTTCACCATGCCATGCAAACGGTTTCTCGCGCTCGTGGCTCCGATCCCGCCTTTGTCCAGCACGATGTCCTCGGCGCGAATGCAAACGAACACATCAGGCCCGACGCCTTCCTCCGCCAGCGCGTGCAGCAGGATGCCGGCGACATCCACTGCGGCAAGCCCGTCGATAGACTCCCGCACCCGGCCTTCCAGGGCTGTCTCCATTCCAACGATGCGCACCACCTCCGCGTCCTTGGGACGATTGAACACCTCCTGCGGCGTGCCTTGCTGAAGGACCCGGCCCTCGCTCACCACGACCATCTGATCCCCGAGAGCCAGGGCCTCGGCCCAGTCATGCGTAACGACGATCGAAGGCACGGCGAGTTGCTTGAGCACATGCCGAAGCTCTCCCCGAACACGCGCGCGCAACGGTGCGTCCAGGGCCGAGAGTGGCTCGTCCAGCAACAGCAGAGCCGGGTGACGAGCAATGGCCCTGGCCAGGGCCACCCGCTGCTGCTGTCCTCCGGACAGTTGCGCCGGTTTCACTTCTTTCAGGCTCTCGATCTGCAGCAGCGCCAGCGTTTCCGCAACTCGGCCGGCCTGCACATCCGCCGGCAGTTCCGAGAGCCCGAAGGCGACATTGCCCGCAACGGTCCTGGTCGGAAATAACGCATAGTCCTGAAACATGCACCCGGTTCGCCGCCCTTGGGGTGAACGTTTGATGCCGGCCTGCAGATCAAGCCAGATGTCCGATCCGAACTGAATCCGCCCGCGCTCCGGCCATTCCAAACCGGCCAGACAGCGGAGGATTGTGGTTTTGCCAGAACCGGACGGACCGAACAGGATCAACACCGTCGGCGGCTGAATGGACATGGAAAACCGGGCCTGCACGGTGAACCGGCCGGGAAATGATTTGGCGATGTCCACGATCATTTCTGCGGCCATACCGCCCACACCTTTCGGTTCATTGCATATACACTGAGCAGAATCAGATACGAGACTGCCAGCAGAAGCAAAGACGTCTTGGCCGCGCCCGCATAGTTCAACGCCTGCACTTCGTCGTAAATATCAATGGACACTGTGCGTGTCACGCCCTCGATATTGCCACCGACCATCAAGACTACGCCGAACTCACCCAGCGTGTGCGCAAAGCTCAGGACAAATCCCGTGACCACCCCTGCAACAGACATCGGAAGAATAAGCTTAACGAACGTACCAGCGCGGGACACTCCGAGCGTCCAAGCAGCTTCGATGAGCTTTCGGTCCACCTGATCGAACGCCGCAGCAAATGGTTGGACCGCAAACGGGAGACTATAAAGGATTGAGGCGAGCAGCAGCCCTTCAAAGGTAAATGGGAGCGGATGACCGACGAGGTCCGTGTAGAGCCGCCCGAACGGACTGTGCGGCCCGATCGCGACCAGGATATAGAAGCCCAGGACCGTTGGCGGCAGCACCAGCGGCAGCGCGACCACCGACTCGAT
>JAIBHQ010000025.1 GCA_020028595.1 Nitrospirota bacterium | reverse complement strand
TACGTCTCGGTTTCCAGGCTTCCTGCGGCCTGCCATGGGAAAAGCGCGCGTCTTGGCGCGCGCAGGGCGGGCGGGTGTAATAGGGCCTTTTTGAATGTCCTTAATCCACCGTTGTTCAGTAGACTTTTTTAATTACAATCTCCAGGTCTTTTCCTCCCGGTAACGTCGGATTCTTGTCGTACTGGCCTTCCATGTCGCCCGGTTGCGGCTGACCTGCTTTCCCGTCCTTGTCCACACGGGCAATCAAGTCCACCATGCCGCGCAGCTCCGTGCCCTGGACCATCACGTCTGCGCTGGTAATCTCAAAGCTGACTGGAAACTGAGGCCCGTCAATGCGCTTGGCGGCCAGCGGGCGGGGCGTGCCGCCTGGCCGGCGGACGATGACGAATAGCGTGTCGGTCGGGCTGACCTTGGAAGCCAGTTCAGGCGCGATGGTCACACGCCCGGTGATGGTGCTCTGCGTGTTGGGCGCCTCGCAGCCGTGGGCCAGCCCCATCCATGCCGCCACGGCGGCCAGCCCGATGATGCCACCGGCCATGCCTATGCTCTGCAGCGTTTCCTTTTTCACAACTTTTCTCCTCTGTGTGTAGGCGGCGCATTATACAGAGGCAGTGTGAAAAATAGGAAGGGTCTATTGTATGATACGACCTCGCGGTTAACTGGGAAGGAAATGATATGGCGAATTCTGGATTTCCGATCACATTGGATGTGAAGGGCCGGCCCTGCGTGGTGCTGGGCGGCGATGAGGAGGCGGCCGACAAGGTGCAACGGCTGTTGGATGCCGGAGCCAAGGTCACGGTCGTGGCCCCGACGCTCAACGACGCCTTGCGCAAGCTCACGGCTGCCGCGAAGGTGATCCACCGCGTGCGATTGTTCAGGGGGCAGGACGCCGATGGCGTGTTTCTGGTGATCAATACGCTGCGGACGGACGAGGATTTTTCACGCTCGCTCTACGAGATGGCGGCCAAGGAACGGTTTCTCCTGTGTTCGCTCGACCAGCCGGCCTATTCGAATGCCTGGTTGCCGGCGGTGGTGAGCCGGGGCCACTTGCGCTGCGCGGTGAGCACCAGCGGCACGGCGCCCGCGCTGGCGAGCCGGTTGCGCCAGGATATGGAAGAAATTTTTGACGACACGTTTCAGTCGTTTCTCGAATGGCTGTCGTCTGTCCGCGAGAGCGTGCAGGACGCCGAGGCGGATGCGGAGCGCCGGCGGACTCTCCTGCGGGATGCGGTCAACGGGTTCAAGCTGAAAGGCAGCATCGAATATCCGAAAGCGTGGCTGGACGAACGGGCGAAGGTTAAATCGTAAAGGAGCGATCGAAATGGTTCTGTTGGAATTCAGCATGTCGCCGTTAGGAAAAGGGGAGAGCGTGGGGCGGTACGTGGCGCGCTCACTCGACATCATCGATAAGAGCGGCGTGGCCTACCGGCTCAATCCAATGGGCACGGTGCTGGAAGGCGAATGGAACGACGTGTTTCAGGTGGTCCGGAAATGCTACGAGCGGATGAAAAAGGACTGCAACCGGATTTCCTGCACGATCAAGGTGGATTACCGGAAGGGCCACAAGGGCCGGTTGGACAGCAAGGTTGCCAGCGTTGAAAAACGTCTAAAGAGAAAGATGAATTCATAACCGTAACAGCTTGATCTATTGACGCTATTCGTAGACTCGTTTGACTCTCTGACCGATCCCGCAGAGCACTTCATACGCAATCGTCCCTTGCAAGGCCGCGAGGTCTGCCGCGGTAATCTGCTGGTCTTCCTGTTTGCCGATCAGTGTCACATCGGTGCCGGTTGACACGCCGGGCACGTCCGTGACGTCCACCATCGTCATGTCCATGCACACACGCCCGACCACCGGTGCGCGTTTCCCCTGAATCAGCACAACGGCACGGTTCGAGAGCAACCGGCTGTACCCGTCGGCGTAGCCCAGGGGGAGGACGGCAATGCGGGAGGGCCGCCGCACGACGTAGGTCTGGTTGTAACTTGTGCTCTCGCCCGGCTTGAGCTTGCGTACCTGCGCCACTTTGGTCGTCAGCGACAGGACCGGCCGCAAGTCCGGCGCCGGCTCCAGGTGCGTCGCGGTGTGGTAGCCGTAGAGCATGATGCCCGGCCTCACCGCGGTGAATCGAGCCTCGGGATGACCCAAAATCGCTCCGCTGTTCGCGGCATGGATGAACGGCAGGGAGAGCTTTTCGGCTTGCAGATAGCGAATCACGGCCCGGAACCGCTCGAGTTGTGCCGTGGTGTATGCCGGATCGGCATTTTCCGAGTCCGCCAGGTGCGTCATCAGACCTTCGGCTTGCAGCGGCCCCCGAAACGCCGGCGATTGGAGAAGGGCCGCGACGTTTTCCGGATCGAGTCCCAGCCGTCCCATGCCCGTCTCGATTTTGAGATGAACCGGATAGGGCACGGAACGTCCTGCCACGTGCGTGGCGAATTCTTCCGCCAGGGCCCGCTCGTACAGGACCGGCGTGAGGTCATGGGCGACGACCTCGGAAAATTGTTCGGGGAATAGCGCGCCCATTAAGAGGATCGACGAGCGGATGCCGGCTTGACGGAGCGCGATGCCTTCGTCGAGCGTGGCCACGCCGAATCGAGCGACGGCAAGAGCTTCGAGGCTTTGCGCGATCGTAGTGGCGCCGTGGCCGTAGGCGTCGGCTTTCACAATGGCGATGATCTGACAGGAGGGTTCGAGGCGGCGGCGCACCTGGTCAAGGTTGTGAGCCAGCGCGCCGAGTGCGATGGTCGCGATGGTGGGCGAATGGTTCTCGGTCGGTGACACGTGGCCCGGTGGAGGGAGAGCCCTCAGACTTCGAGGATCTCCTCCTCTTTCTTTTTGAGGGTCTGATCGATCTTCTGGACGTACTGGTCGGTCAATTTTTGAATTTCGGCTTCACCGCGCCTGAGGTCGTCCTCTGAAATTTTGGCGTCCTTCTGCTGCTTTTTCAGTTCATCGTTGGCTTCGTGGCGGACCGCCCGCAGCTTGACCTTGGTGTCCTCGCCGTACTTTCTGCAGACTTTGATCAGATCCTTGCGCCGTTCCTCGGTCAACTGCGGAATCGGCACGCGGATCAGCTTGCCGTCGTTGGACGGGTTCAAGCCGAGTTCGGCGGCCGTGATCGCTTTTTCGATCTCCTTGATCAGCGACGGCTCCCAGGGCTGGATCGTGATGAGGCGGTTTTCCGGCACGGCCAGGTTGGCGACCTGCTTGAGCGGGGTCTGGTTGCCGTAATAATCCACCCTGATGTTATCGAGCAGGACCAGCGACGCGCGGCCCGTGCGCAGGCCGGCCAGGTCCCGCTTCAAATGCTCCAGCGTGACGTCCATCCGTTCGACGGTTTTTTTATGCATGGCGGAGTCCATGGCGGTCGTGCGCGGGCGTCAGCTGTTGGCGGCGGTCACCAGGGTGCCGATCTTGTCGCCCTGGGTCAGGCGCTTGAAGTTCCCGCGCTCCTTCAGGTTGAACACGATCAAGGGGAGGCTGTTATCCATGCAGAGCGTAATGGCCGTCGAATCCATGACCTTGAGCTTCTGATTGATGATGGAGAGGAACGGCAGCTCGGCAAACATCTTGGCCGAGGGATTCGTCACGGGGTCCGCCTCGTAGATCCCGTTCACTTTCGTGCCCTTCATGATGACCTCTGCGCCGATCTCCATGGCCCGCAGGACGGCCGCGGTGTCGGTCGAGAAGTAGGGATTGCCGGTGCCGCCCGCGAAGATGACGACCCGCTTTTTTTCGAGGTGGCGGATGGCGCGCCGCCGGATGTAGCCTTCGGCGAGCTGCCGCATCTCGATGGCCGACTGCACGCGCGTGATGACATTTTTCTTTTCAAGGGCATTCTGGAGGGCCAGGGCGTTCAGGATGGTGGCGAGCATGCCCATGTAATCGGCCGACGCGCGCTCCATTCCCTTGGCGCTGGCGGCAAGACCGCGGAAGATGTTGCCGCCGCCGATGACGACCGCGACTTCGACGTCCGTCGCAATGACGGAGGCGATCTCGTCCGCGATGGCGTCCAGCACCGCGGGTTCGATGCCATACCCTTGCTGACCGGCCAATAGTTCTCCGCTGATTTTGAGGAGAACCCGCCGGTACTTGGGTGCGCTCATTCCTGGCCTAACTGATAACGCGTGAACCGCCGGATGCTGATGTTCTCGCCGATTTTGGCGACCTTTTGCGCGACCATATCCTTGATGAACACCGAAGGATCCTTGATGAAGGCCTGCTCGAGCAGGCAGCTCTCCTGATAAAACTTCTCCAGTTTGCCCTCGACGATCTTGGCCCAGGCCGGCTCGGGCTTGCCCATCTCCTTGGCTTGCGCCAGATAGATGGCCTTCTCCTTGTCGATCAACGACGCGGGAATGTCCTCGCGCTTGACGAATGCGGGGCTGGACGCGGCGATCTGCAGGCAGAGGTCCTTCACCAGGGCCTTGAATTCGTCGTTGCGCGCCACAAAATCCGTTTCGCAGTTGACCTCGACGAGCACGCCGATGCGGTTGCCGGGATGGATGTAGGAGTCCACGAGGCCTTCGTTGGTTTCGCGCCCGGCTTTTTTCTGCGCGGCGGCCAACCCCTTCTGCCGGAGATGCTCGATGGCCTTGCCGATATCGTTGCCGGTTTCGGTCAGGGCCTTCTGGCAGTCCAGGATGCCGGCGCCGGTTTTCTCGCGGAGTTCTTTGACCAGAGTACTGTTGCTTGCCATGACGGAGTCCGGGTCCTTTCTGTTACGTGCGTCTGCGCTCAGCGTAGCCGAGAGCAGTTCCCGCGAGTGAAGAAAATTTAGGAAGCAGGAGCGTGTTCAACGCCGTAGGACGCCGACCGGCTGGTCCGAACGTCCACCATTTCCATTGGCGCCATGACCGGAGCCGCTTCATCCCGTTGTGTGCGGAGGTGCATGCCTTCGATGCACGCGTCGGCGATGCGGGAGGCGATCAGCTTGATCGACCGAATGGCGTCGTCGTTGCCCGGGATCGGGTACTCAATGCCGTCAGGGTCGCAATTCGTATCGACGATGGCGATGACCGGGATGCTTAGCCGGTTGGCTTCCATGACCGCGATGTGTTCCACGCGGGTATCCAGCACGAAGACGCAGCCCGGCAGCGCGCCCATGTTCTTGATGCCGCTCAGATTTTTCTCGAGCTTGACCCGTTCCTTCTCCATCTGGAGCAATTCTTTTTTGGTATACCCGCTCTGGCTGCCTTCGGCGAGGATGCCTTCGAACTTCTTGAGCTTGTCGATGCTCTTGCGGATGGTGCCGAAGTTCGTCAGCATGCCGCCCAGCCATCGCTGGGTGACCATGGGCATGGCGGACCGTTTGGCTTCTTCCTCGATAATCTCGACCGCCTGGCGCTTGGTGCCGACGAACAGCACGGTTTCGCCGCCGGTGACGGTGTCGCGGGCGAAGGCATAGGCCGCTTCGAAGCGTTGGACGGTTTGCTGAAGATCGATGATATAAATGCCGTTGCGCTCGCCGAAAATGTAGCGTTTCATCTTCGGGTTCCAACGGTTTGTCTGGTGGCCGAAGTGCACCCCGGCTTCCAGGAGTTCCTTGATTGTTGCTGCGCCCATCCTTCCCCCTTTCCTCGCCTGCGGAGCGCCTGCCTTTGCCGGATGCATCTCCGGCTCCGGCGGGCGAGAGGTCATGAACCTCTTATTCCCATGCGGAGTGGCGTGCCTACACGCCAATGTGGATTTTGAATAATGGGGACCCACCAATGGTGGGACCCTGTGTTTCTGCCCGAGGGAGAAAAAGTTCCCTAAAGCCTTAAAAACTTAGCACAGGCTCTCGAGGATATGCAAGGTTTACGGCTAGGATCGATACGACGCGTTGATGCGGACGTACTCATAGGAGAGATCGGTGGTCCAGAGCCGGGCGGAGGAGGAGCCCAGGCCGAGATCAATCGTGATCGTGAATTCCTTGCTCCGGACAATCCGGTCGATCTTCCGCTGGGCCGGGGCGCCAAGCGGCTTGCCTGCTTTCACCATTGGTACGCCGTCGAAGGCCAACCCGATTTTTCCGGGGTCGGCGGCGACGCCGGCACGGCCGATGGCGGCAATGATCCGTCCCCAATTCGCGTCTTCGCCGAAGAACGCGGTCTTCACGAGCAGCGACGTGCCGATGGTCTTGACGACCTGCCTGGCGTCGGCGTGGGTGCGGGCGCCGCTCACGACCAGCTCGACCACTTTCGTGACGCCTTCCCCATCGCGGACCATTTTCATGGCCAGTTCGAGACAGACGCGGTTCAGCAGTTGCTGCAACGTGGCAAGCGCCGCCGATCCTTTTCGGAGGACCGGATTGCCGGCCAGTCCGTTGGCCAGGCAGAGGACCGTGTCGTTGGTGCTCGAATCTCCATCCACGGAGATGCAATTGAACGACGCATTCACGGCCTGCGCGAGCGCGTGCTGGAGGGCCGATTGCTCGACGGCCGCATCGGTCGTCAGGTAGGCCAGCATGGTGGCCATGTCGGGGTGAATCATTCCCGACCCCTTGGCCATGCCGCCCACGGTGACCGTCCTGCCTCCAATGCGGGCGCTATAGGCGACTTCCTTGGTTTTGAGGTCTGTGGTGAGGATCGCCCTGGCCGCGTCATGACCGCCCGTGCGCCGCAACTGCGTGACGAGGGCCGGCATGCCTTGCCTGATTCTGGCCATGGAGAGGGTCTGGCCGATCACGCCGGTCGAGCCGACAAACACCATATGGGGGGCGATCTTCATCCGCCGGGCTACGAGATCCGCCATCTCTTCGGCGTCGGCCATGCCTTGCTTGCCCGTGAACGCGTTGGCGTTGCCGCTGTTGACGATGACGGCTTGGCCGGTTTTACGGCGGAGGTTTTCTTTGTTGAGCGTGACCGAAGCCGCCGCCATGCGGTTGGTCGTGAAGACGCCGGCGATGGGGCCGCTTTGCTCCGAGACAAGCAAAGCCAGATCCAGCACTCGTTTCTTTTTGATGCCGCAGTGGATGCCGGCAGCCACGAACCCCCGCGGCGCCGTCACGCCGCCACGGGTTGCTGTAAGAGGGCTGCGTGTCATGCCGGTTGAGTCGAAAGAAGTGCGAAGGGGTGCAGCGAAGTCACGGCCGGATTAATCACGGATACACTCCCGCCCCCGACAGGCCCATGTCTTCGGGGAAACCCAGCATGAGGTTCATGGCTTGAATCGCCTGGCCTGCCGCGCCTTTGACGAGATTGTCCAGCGCCGCGACCGTCACAACCCAGCCGGCTCTTGTGTCGGCAAAGACCGAGACGTCGCAGAAATTCGATCCGCGCACGTGGCGGGGATTGGCCGACACGTCGCCGTCGTGGATGCGAATGAACCGTTCTCCTTTGTAGAACTCCCGGTACAGCGCGCGCAGTTGATCGAGCGGCATCGGATCCACCAGCCGGCAATAGGCCGTGCTCAGGATGCCCCGGTTCATCGGAACCAGATGAGGCGTGAACGCGACTGTCAGATGTTTGGACGCGTGTTTCGCCTTGCCGTGCCGCGAGGCCAGCAGGGTCAGCTCCTGTTCGATTTCCGGAATGTGCCGGTGCTGGCCGATCTTATAGGCTTCGATCGATTCGTGCGCTTCGGGAAAGTGATAGGGCAGAGCCGGACTTCTGCCTGCACCTGAAATCCCCGACTTGGCGTCGATGACGATGGTGTCTGGATCAATCAAGCCATTCGCGACGAGCGGCGCCAGTTGCACGATCGCCGCGGTCGGGTAGCAGCCCGGCGATGCCACGAGTCTGGCTTTTTTGATGGCCTCGCGATGAAATTCCGGCAGGCCGTACACGGCTTGCTTCAATAAGTCATGCTGGTCGTGCGGCGTTTTGTACCAGGTTTCATAGATGGCCGGATCTTTGAGCCGGTAATCGGCGCTGAGGTCCACCACGTGCTTGCCGGCGGCCATGCAGGCCGCAACCGGCTGCAAGGATTTGGTGTGGGGGAGGGCAAGGAATACCGCGTCCACCCGTTTGGCCAGCGCATCAGGCGAGAGGGCCTCGAATGTCAACGGCACAATCGACGCGAGTGATGGGAACATCGCGGCCACTGGTTTGCCGGCGGACTGTTCCGACGTGACCGCCGCGAGCTTCATCTTCGGGTGACCGGCCAGGAGACGGAGCAGTTCTCCGCCCGTGTAGCCACTGGCGCCTACAACCGCAACTTTAATCGTCTCAGATCCCATCACGACCCGTGTGTGCTGCTCTTTATAATGTGACCATACAAAAAAGGGAAGGCCTGAAGCCTTCCCTTTTTCTCGTGCTCTGCTTCAGGTGATTACCGCTTCGAGTATTGGAAGCGCTTCC
>JAIBHQ010000186.1 GCA_020028595.1 Nitrospirota bacterium | reverse complement strand
ACAGGCCGAGGCCACATGCTCGCTGATGATCAGCGCCAGGACCGCGTCGCCAAGAAATTCCAACCGCTCGTTGTCTGTCGAGCCCTGATCCTTGAACTCATTGACATAGGAGGTGTGCGTCAGCGCTTCGTCGAGCAGCCGGGGATTGCGAAACGTGTACCCGATCGCCTGTTGAGCCTCATCGAGTGGAGTACGCGCCATAATCTAGAAAATAGCTGGTAGCGAGTAGCGGATAGCTGGATCAGGAGACTCCGCTTTCGATCAATGTTGAGGGAAATTCCGTTCAGGCTACCTGCTATCAGCTGTTTGCTATTCGCTTGAAGAGCAGGCAGGCATTCACGCCGCCGAACCCGAATGAATTGGAGAGCGCCACCGTGACCGATGCCGGACGCGCCTTCCACGGAATGTAGTCGAGGTCGCATTCGGGATCGGGATGGTCGAGATTGATCGTCGGCGGCAGCAGCTTGTGGTGGATCGCCAGCAGGCTGAATACCGCTTCAATCCCGCCGGCTGCCCCGAGCAGATGGCCGGTCATGGATTTCGTCGAGCTGACCGGAATGCGTCGGGCCTGCTCACCGAAGACCTGCTTGATCGCCTTGGT
This sequence comes from Nitrospirota bacterium, assembly GCA_020028595.1. Classification (GTDB taxonomy): domain Bacteria; phylum Nitrospirota; class Nitrospiria; order Nitrospirales; family Nitrospiraceae; genus 2-02-FULL-62-14. The sequence goes on along the minus strand of JAIBHQ010000186.1, from coordinate 2,429 downwards.
TTCGATCGCATCGGCCATCGTGGACGTCCCGTGGGCGTTGATGTAGCCGACCTGGTCCTTGGAAATCTTCGCGTCCTTGATCGCCAACTCCATGCAACGGACCGCGCCCTCGCCGTTTTCCGCCGGCGCCGTGATGTGATAGGCGTCGCTGTTCATGCCGTAGCCGACCAGCTCGGCATAGATCCTGGCGCCACGCCGCTTGGCCCGTTCCAATTCTTCCAGCACGACGATGCCCGCCCCTTCGCCGAGCACGAACCCGTCCCGATCCTTGTCGAACGGCCGGCTGGCTTTGGTCGGCTCATCATTCCGCGTGGAGAGGGCGCGTGATGCCGCAAATCCGGCCACGCCCAGAGGGGTGATCGCCGCTTCGGCTCCACCCGCGACCATGACATCCGCCTCGTCCAACTGGATCAGGCGGAACGCGTCCCCGATGCAGTGGTTGCCGGTGGCGCAGGCTGTCACGGCGCAGGAGTTCGGCCCTTTGGCGCCCAACCGGATCGCCACCTGGCCGGACGCCAGGTTGATGATGGTCATGGGGATAAAGAACGGCGAGACACGGTCAGGGCCTTTTTCCTGCAGCACCTTCCCGTAATGCTCGATCGAGCCCAGCCCGCCGATGCCGGAGCCGATATAGACGCCAACCCGCGTGGCCTCCTCCGGGGCAACTTTCAGACCCGCATCATCCACCGCCATCAGGCTCGCGCCGACAGCGTAGTGAATGAAGGTATCCATTTTCTTGATTTCTTTTTTCTCGATGAAGGCGGCGGGATCGAAGCCCTTCACCTCTCCCGCGATTTGGGAGGCGTACCGGGTGGGATCGAAACGCGTGATGCGGCCGATGCCGGACTGTCCCTCGCAGAGCGCCTTCCAGGTGGGGCTCACGCCGATCCCGAGAGGCGTGATCAGCCCCAGCCCCGTAACGACCACCCGACGTCTGCCGTGCTCCGTCATAGACCGCACCGGCCCGAGTTACATCTTTTCCTTGATGTAGTCGATGGCCTTGCCGACCGTGAGAATTTTTTCGGCATCCTCATCGGGGATTTCGATATCGAACGCTTCCTCGAAGGCCATGACCAGCTCGACCGTGTCCAGGGAATCCGCACCGAGATCGTCCACAAACTTGGCGTCCGGAATGACTTCGTCCTCCTCCACGCCGAGATTTTCCGCGACGATCTTTTTGACTTTTTCTTCTACTTTGCTGTCTGCTGCCATACGTCCTGCACCTCCCCTCGTACTATGCCATGTGCATGCCGCCATTGACATGCAACACGTGACCCGTAATATACCCCGCCTCGTCCGAGGCCAGAAACTTCACCGCCTCCGCCACGTCGGACGGCTGCCCCAACCGTCCCAACGGAATTTGCTTGGACAACGTCTCTTTGACGTCGGCCGACAATTGCTGCGTCATCGCCGTATCGATGAAGCCGGGCGCCACGGCGTTGACCGTCACCGCCCGGCTGGCATACTCCCGCGCCACCGACTTCGTGAAGCCGATCACGGCCGCCTTGGACGCCGCATAATTGGCCTGGCCGGCGTTGCCGATCGCGCCTACGATCGAGGCGATATTGACGATCCGGCCGGACCGCTGCTTGCTCATCGGCTGAAGCGCCGCTTTCGTGCAGTTGAACGTGCCGTTCAAATTGACCTGCAGCACAAGGTTCCAGTCCTCTTCCTTCATGCGGAGCAACAGACCGTCCCGCGTAATGCCGGCGTTGTTGACCAGAATATCGACCTTGCCCCATTCCTTCACGACCTGATCCACCATGGCCTTGGCGTCGTCCCAGTTCGCGACGTTGACCTTGATGTTCATGGCCCGCCGTCCCATCTTGGTGATGGCCGTGACCGTGTCCTGCGACCGGCCCGGATCCAGATCGGCGACCGCGACATCGGCGCCGGCGTGAGCCAGCGCTTCGGCGATGGCCCGGCCGATTCCCTGCGCCGCGCCCGTGACAATCGCCGCTTTACCCGCTAACGACATCTATCCACTCCCGTGATGCGTGATCCGTAATGCGTAATGAGTTGGAGTCTTCCATCGGTTCCGTCACTCATCACGCATTACCCATTACGCGTTACGCCAACGCTTTGAGCGTCGCCTCGAGCGACGCCGGGTCCTGCACATTCATCGTCTTCGCGTCCGGCACGATGCGTTTGATCAATCCGCTTAACACGGTGCCGGGCCCCACTTCAATAAAGGTCGTCACGCCCATGCCGTGCATCGCCTTGATCGAGTCTTCCCACAACACCGGCGACGGCAGTTGCCGGATCAAAGAAGCCTTCACCTCCGCCGCCGTCCGCAAGGCTTTGGCCTCGGCATTGTTGATCAGCGGCGCCGTCAAATCCGACCAGGCGGTCGCTTCCACATCCTTCGCCAGCCGGTCCGCCGCGGATTTCATCAGCGGCGTATGCACCGGCACGCTCACCGGAAGCGG
>JAIBHQ010000185.1 GCA_020028595.1 Nitrospirota bacterium | reverse complement strand
AGTTGTCATTGTACGCGAGGACTTTCGGACAATCAATCGGCACTGGTTGACAAGGCCGAAAACCGGGGTGTACGATTCACCTCGCAAAGCTAGGGGAGCAAGAGGTCAGGATCAGCTTGAGAGTGCCGTCGCGAGGCGGCAGAGACCGAAGCTCACCGGCGGCTTCTCGCAAGTGAGGACGACGCAGGCGTATTCGCAGGAATACGTCGAGAAGACCGAACGAGAAAAGCCCGCTGAGCGAGAGAATCGGCCGCCGCAGTAGGTACTTCCAAGCTGATCCTGACCAGTGCTGAGAGTCCGGCAACGGACGACCCTCTGAACCTGACCTGGTTAATACCAGCGTAGGGAAGCGAACAGAGAGTTGGTCCTTTCGGACGTATCAGCCGCACCCTTCCCGGTGCGGCTTTTTTGTTAGTGCCCAATGAGAGAAAGGACACACCCATGAGCAGCCCTCACACCACAGGAAATGGATCCGGAAATGGGAACGGACAGAAGCCGGTTGAAACCATGCTGACGACAACCCCCTTCCCTGCCTCTCGAAAAGTCTATATCGACGGCACCCTGCCGGGTGTCCGCATCCCCATGCGGGAAATCAGCCTGACGCCGACTCACCAGGCGAACGGCGGAGCGCCAACGCCCAATCAGCCCGTGACCGTGTACGACACGTCAGGCCCCTACACCGATCCCGCCGTCACGATCGACGCCCAAAAAGGTCTCGCGCCGCTCCGTCTCGAATGGATTCTCGGCCGGAACGACGTGGAGCAGTTGGCCGACGTGTCGTCGGAATACGGCCGGATGCGCGCGACCGACCCGAAGCTGGCCTCGCTGCGATTCCAGCATATCCGCAAGCCGTTGCGCGCCAGGCGCGGCATGAACGTCACGCAACTGCACTATGCGCGGAAAGGCATCGTCACACCGGAGATGGAATTCATTGCGATCCGCGAAAATCAGTCCCGCGAATTCGCGCAGGCGCTGGCCTCGAACAACGGGCATGGCGGAGGCGTTCTCCAGCATCCCGGCCAGGCCTGGGGCGCCAGGATTCCCGACATGATCACGCCGGAGTTCGTGCGCGATGAAGTCGCGCGCGGCCGCGCGATCATCCCGGCGAACATCAACCACCTGGAAAGCGAGCCGATGATCATCGGCCGCAACTTCCTGGTGAAGATCAATGCCAACATCGGCAATTCCGCCGTGGCCTCCTCCATTGAGGAAGAGGTCGAAAAAATGATCTGGGCCATTCGATGGGGCTCGGACACGGTCATGGACCTCTCCACCGGCAGGAACATCCACGAAACCCGCGAGTGGATCATCCGCAACTCGCCCGTACCCATCGGCACCGTGCCGATCTACCAGGCATTGGAAAAAGTCGGCGGCAAGGCGGAAGAACTGACCTGGGAGATCTATCGCGACACCTTGATCGAACAGGCCGAGCAAGGCGTGGATTACTTCACCATCCACGCCGGCGTGCGGCTCCGCTACGTGCCGATGACGGCCGGACGCATGACCGGCATCGTCTCGCGCGGCGGGTCCATCCATGCCAAATGGTGCCTGTCCCATCACGAAGAAAATTTCACCTACACCCACTTCGAAGAAATTTGCGAGATCATGAAGGCCTACGACGTCTCCTTCAGCCTGGGCGACGGCCTGCGGCCCGGCTCCATCGCCGACGCCAACGACGAAGCGCAGTTTGCCGAGCTGGAAACCCTGGGTGAGCTCACCAAGATAGCCTGGAAACACGATGTCCAGGTGATGATCGAAGGGCCCGGCCACGTGCCGATGCACCTGATCCAGGTCAACATGGAGAAGCAGCTCAAGGAATGCCACGAAGCGCCGTTCTACACGCTGGGACCGCTGACCACCGACATCGCGCCGGGGTACGACCACATCACCTCCGGCATCGGCGCGGCCATGATCGGCTGGTACGGCTGTGCGATGCTCTGCTACGTGACTCCCAAGGAACATTTGGGCCTGCCGGATAAGGAAGACGTGAAGGTCGGCGTGATTACCTACAAAATCTCGGCCCATGCGGCGGATCTGGCCAAGGGACACCCGGGCGCGCAGGCACGGGATAACGCCCTCTCGAAAGCCCGCTTCGAGTTCCGGTGGGAAGACCAGTTCAACCTGTCGCTCGATCCCGACACGGCCAAACAGTTCCACGACGCGACCCTGCCGGACAACGCGGCGAAGGTGTCGCACTTCTGTTCCATGTGCGGCCCGCACTTCTGCTCGATGAAGATCACGCAGGACGTCCGCGAGTACGCCGCAAAGAAGCAGTTGGACGAGCAGCAGGCCATTCAGGTCGGCATGAAAGAAAAATCGGAAGAGTTCAAGAAAACAGGCGCCGAAATTTATCGCTAAGAAGGCAATAGGCTTTGGGCAATGGGCTATGGGACTCGTTCTGACCTATAGCCTATAGCCAATAGCCCATAACCCAAGGAAGTTTCTATGAACAAGCCTACACCAGCTCCCTTACGGGAACGCGACATCACCCGGCACATCGCCCGGGAGTACTACAAGGAATTCGACCAGCTCATCGAGAGCGATGTGATCATCGTCGGCGCCGGCCCCTCCGGCCTGATCTGCGCGCATGACCTCGCCGCGATGGGCTTTCGTACCCTGGTGGTCGAGCAGAGTCTGGCGCTGGGCGGCGGATTCTGGTCCGGCGGCTATCTCATGAACAAGGCCACAATCTGCGCCCCGGCCAACGAGATCCTTGAAGAGATCGGCGTCCCCTGCAAAAGGATCAAAGATTGTGAGGGCATGTACATGGTGGACCCGCCGCACGCCACGGGCGCGCTGGTTGCCGCCGCCTACAAGGGCGGCGCCAAGATCATGAACCTGACCAGGGTCGTGGATCTGATCCTACGCAAGGACGGCCTGCTGGAAGGCGTCGTCGTCAACAATACCACGGCCGAGATGGCAGGCCATGACATCATTCACGTGGACCCGATCGCGCTGGAAAGCAAGATCGTCGTGGACGCCACCGGTCACGACGCGGTGGTGGTCAATCTTCTGAACAAGCGGAATCTCTACAAGCCGGTGCCGG
>JAIBHQ010000184.1 GCA_020028595.1 Nitrospirota bacterium | reverse complement strand
GCTTCCCAAGGCCGACGCGGTCGGCGCCGCGCTTGCCAGGATGATCGGCGCGGTCGGACAGCAACTGGGCTTTCTCCAGCTCGACAACTACCTGGATCCGCGAACCTTCGTCCATCTTGTGAGCCGGAGCCCGAACACAAGCCAGTTGTTCGAGCGGGTGGCGGCGACGCTGCTTCCGCAAGGCACTGAGGCCGCGCGGGCGACGGCAGAGCCCACCCTGGAATCACAAGACTTCGGATGGGCCACCGGCGTGGACAAGAAGGTCGAAGCCGAAGAAGCGGCCAAGGCCTTCGGCGTCGACGCGAAGACTGCCAAGCGTCTGATCAAGCAGCCGTTGTACAGCTATCCGGGCGGGCATTCCTTCTTCGATCTCTATGTTGATGTCGTCGATGGGTTCCACCGGCTGGGACAGTCGCATCACGAAAAGGTCGTCTGCCTCTACACGCACAGCTCCACACTGCGCGCGCTCATGGTGTTTCTCGACCCGCGGCCGTTCCGCGAGGCCTTCACCGAGTTCGGCGAGTACAAGGAAGGCCAGGACAACGTGGTGCTCCTGACCTGCGAAAGCGGCCGCTTGTCGGGGTATTCCACGGCGGTGGGACTGTCCGAGCGGGAACGGAAGGCCCGCGAGGCCTGGGTGAGCGTCGAGCAGGAACGGAGGGGGCAGGTCACGTTGAAGCCCCGGCAGATCAAGCGGATCATCGCACTGGTCTCGGGCGGCGATTTCGCCGGCGCCGGCGCCGCGTTGAAGGAACTGCGCGTGGCCGGAAACCGCTGGGGCCTTGACGTGCATTACGTCCGTCACGGATTCCTCGGGCTGGCGAACAACTGGATCGAAGCGGTGACGGAGCACGATACCCGGGGCATGAGCAGCATCGCGAGCAGCCCGATCGGGAGCAGCCGCTTCGAGGATTTCAAGGACGAGCACGTCCAGCAGGCCGCGATGCGGCATCTCGAGCCCTATCTGCGCGACGGCGCACTGATCGTCCTGGGCGGCGACGGCAGTCTTCGCGGCGCGCGGGCGATCTCTGAACGGTTTGGTGTGCAGGTGGTGGGGATTCCCGGCACCATCGACAACAACATCGCGGGAACCACTTCGCTCGGCTTCCATTCCGCTGTCGCGTTGGCGAATCACTCGATCGAGTCGCTGAAGGCCACGAGCGCTGCGATGGGCAGTGTGTTTTTCGTCGAAGTCATGGGCGCGGGGTCCGGCCACCTGGCGTTGGCCTGCGCCTATCAAGCCAGGGCCGAGGGCGTGCTGGTCAACGAACATCCCGACCCGGATGCCTATATCGAGGAAGTCATCCTGGGCACGCTGAAACACACCCTGGGGGTGCCGAACAAAAGCCATTTATTCGTGGTCGCAGAACGGACTCCCCACCGCCATCATCCTGACGGGGGCGTGCACGGCCTCGTCGAGTATGTGGCCGAGAGCATCGCCCACTGGTCGCAGCGCCAGGCGAGAACCGGCCAGTATCCCCTCACGGTCGCCACCAAAGCCACGATCCTCGGGCATACTCTGAGAGGCGCCCCGCCCACGCCCGAGGACAAGGCCATTGCCCAGCATCTCGGTTACGAGGCCATCCGTCGTCTGGTCGAGCAGCCGGAGCAGGTCGTGGGCTGCATGTTGGCCTACCGGGAACCGGGGACGATCGAGCCCATTCCCCTGCATGCGATCGCGACCAAGCCGTTCGACTGGGACCTCTTCGCCCGGATGCACGGGAACGACGTGCTCTAAGACAGGCTCCCGCCATTCGTTGATCCGATCCGATTCTGCGTGATAAAGTGCGGCCCCGTTCAGCGGAGATTGCCAGGACGCATGAAGACCACACGTTCGCAACAGCTCTTCGGCCAAGCGCTGCAATACATCCCCGGCGGGGTGAACAGCCCCGTCCGCGCATTCAAATCCGTCGGCGGGCAGCCCCTGTTTATCGCAAAGGCCAAGGGCGCGTATCTGTGGGATGTGGACGGGAACAAATTCATTGACTACGTCCATTCCTGGGGGCCGATGATCCTGGGTCACGCGCCGGGGCCGGTGATTAAAGCCATCCAACGGGCTGCAACGCGCGGCACGAGCTACGGCGCGCCGACCGAACTGGAAGTCCGCCTGGCCAGGATGATCAGCGAGGCCGTGCCCTCGATGGAGCAGGTGCGGCTGGTCAGCTCCGGCACGGAAGCCGTCATGAGCGCGATCCGCCTCGCCCGCGGCTACACGAAGCGCGACAAGATTCTTAAGTTCGACGGCTGCTACCACGGCCATGGTGATTACCTATTAGCCAAGGCCGGCTCGGGTGTGGCGACGCTCGGACTGCCCGATTCTCCCGGCGTGCCGGCCGACTTCACCAAGCACACGCTGACCGCTCCGTATAATGATATTCGAGCCGTCAAAAGCCTGATCGAAGCCCACGCGAACGAACTGGCCTGCGTCATCGTCGAACCGATCGCAGGCAACATGGGCGTGGTGCCGCCGAGCCCCGGCTTTCTGCAGGCGCTCCGCGAGTTGACGCGCGTGTGCGGCGCATTGCTGATTTTCGACGAGGTCATCACCGGCTTCCGCGTGCATTACGGCGGAGCCCAGGCTCTCTTCGGCGTCACGCCGGACCTGACCTGTTTGGGAAAAATCATCGGCGGCGGGCTGCCGGTCGGCGCCTACGGCGGCAAGCGCGACATCATGCAGATGATCGCGCCGGCCGGTCCGGTCTATCAGGCCGGCACGCTCTCGGGGAATCCTCTGGCGGTCACTGCCGGCATCGAAACACTCAAGGCGTTGAAAGCGTCGGGGGTCTATAAAAAACTGGAGGCAAAATCCGCCGCGTTGGCGGACGGAATCGGCAAGGCCGCAAGGCAAGCCGGCATTCCGTTCACGCTTTCGGGGGATGCTGGAGCAGGGCGTGTATTTTGCGCCGTCGCAATTCGAAGCGGCGTTCCTCTCGACGGCCCACAGCGACGCCGACATCAAGAAGACCGTCGCAGCAGCGCAGGCTGTGTTCAAGCAGCTATGAAGCGATCAGCCATCAGCATTCAGCTCCGAGCTGACGGCTGAAAGCTGACCACTGAAGGCTGACAAGCGGAATTATCCTGCGAGATACGTGCGGTATCAGAAGGGATACTGGCACGGAAGAACTGCGACATCCTATTCGTCCTCGTCCTCTGCGTCCAGTACCGCTTGCCGCTGCTGTTCTTCCATGGCATTGTGGATCAGCATCCGCAGAAACATCGAGATCAAGGATC
>JAIBHQ010000183.1 GCA_020028595.1 Nitrospirota bacterium | reverse complement strand
CCGTACAAGGACACGGCCGGCCCGGCGATCAATCCCATGATCAAGGTGATCAATATCGTGGCGCTCTTGATCGTCTCGTTGATCGTGTAGTCACCGCGAGGTTGCACGGCCACAACGGTTTGCTTGACGAGTACGGGGACGTGGGGTATCCTGACTTTACGCTCGCATGAGATGCTAGTGTGTCTCATGCGGGCGTGATGAGTCTCAGGAGGTGCTCCGATGGAAAAGCAGGAGCGGAAATCAGAGTCCAGGAAAGACCCGCAGTCCAAGGAAGACGTCAAGCCGAACCCCAAGGTCGTCGAGTCCGGCAAGAAGCTGAAAGAGGAAATCGACAAGCTCGTGGACGAAATCGACAACGTCCTTGAGGAAAACGCCGAAGAGTTCGTGAAAAACTACGTGCAAAAGGGCGGGCAGTAAGGCCCGCCTGCTCCCGACTCCACGATTTTCCCTCTGTGACCGTTCCGTATGCGCCCGCAGCCTTCCCGCAGGCTCGTTTGACAAACATTTCTTGACCGTCTAGTATCTTCTTTAAATTCAGCAAGTTGCGATTTTCCATCCGACCGGTGCATGCCTGACGTCCATGCGTTGGGCAGGCCGGGCGGGAGTCCACCCACGGTTGCCGATATCCGCCATGCCGAACGAGACGATCACAGATCTCGATCAACTGATCAGCCGGGTCCAAAGCTACAACCCGAATGCGGATGTGGAATTGGTGCGTCGAGCCTATGCCTTTTCCGAGAAAGCGCATGCGGGCCAGACGCGGCGGTCCGGCGAACCCTACCTGCAGCATCCGCTGGCCGTGGCCGGCGTGCTGACCATGTTGCGTTCGGATGTCACCGCCGTGGCGGCCGCACTGCTGCACGACACGTTGGAAGACACGCTGGCGACCCCGGACGAGTTGGAGAAGGAGTTCGGCAAGGACGTCGTGCATCTGGTCGACGGCGTGACCAAAATCGGGAAGATTCCGTTCCGAAACTACGAGGAGAAGCAGGCGGAGAATTTCAGAAAAATGGTGCTCTCGATGGCGGACGACATCCGGGTCGTTCTCATCAAGCTGGCCGACCGGCTCCATAACATGCGGACGCTGGAACACCTGCCGGAAGCCAGGCGAAAGCAGATTGCCCAGGAGACGCTCGAAATCTACGCGCCGCTGGCCAACCGGCTCGGCATCGGATGGATGAAGAACGAGCTGGAGGATCTGTGCCTCAAAGCGTTGAAGCCGGACGCCTTTGCCGAACTGAAGATGCGCGTGGCCAAGCGCGACGAGGAGCGGCAGCAATATATCCAGGACGTCATCCAATTCGTGAAGCAGGCGCTGACCGAGGCAGGGTTGAAGGGGGAAGTGCAGGGGCGGCCCAAGCATCTGTACGGGATTTCCCAGAAAATGGAACGCCAGGCGGTCTCCTTCGACGAAGTCTACGATCTGGCGGCCATCCGCATCGTCACGGATACGAAGATGAATTGTTACGCGGCCCTGGGACTGATCCATTCCCTCTGGCGCCCGGTGCCGGGCCGGTTCAAGGACTACATCGCGATCCCCAAGTCGAACCTCTATCAGTCGCTCCATACCACGGTCATCGGTCCGAAAGGCGAGCGCGTCGAGTTTCAGATCCGGACGGAGGAGATGCACCGGATCTCCGAGTACGGCTTCGCCGCGCATTGGAAATACAAAGAGCACGGCACGATCGACAATCAGGAGGGCAAGGCCTTCAGTTGGCTGCGCCAGTTCGTCGAGTGGCATCAGGATCTCGCCGACAACCGCCAGTTCATGGATTCCGTCAAGCTGGATCTGTTTCACGACGTCGTCTATGTGTTCACGCCGAAAGGGCTGGTCAAGGAGATGCCGCTCGGCTCGACGCCGGTGGATTTTGCCTATGCGATCCATACCGAGATTGGAGACCGCTGCGTCGGGGCGAAAGCCAATGGGAAGATCGTGCCCTTGAAACACCAGCTCAAAAGCGGCGACACGGTGGAGATTCTGACCTCGTCCACACAGGTGCCGCACAAGGATTGGCTGAAATTCGTCCGGACTTCACGCGCCAAAACCAAGATCAAGCACTGGCTGAAAGCCGAGCAGCAAAAACGCAGCGTGGAAGTCGGCCGGCGTCTCCTGGAACGGGAATTCAAGCGGCAGGATCTGCCGCCGGCGCAGATGCTGAAATCCGACCGCCTGCTGGAAGCCGCGCGGAAGTCCGGCTTCGACAGCCTTGATGAACTGGCAGCCGCCATCGGCTACGGGCGCGTGGCAGCTTCAGAGGTCGCGAGCTGGCTGTCGGCGCCGGTCGCTGCGGGAGCTCCCCCCGTTGCCGGCGCGCCGGTCGCGGAACGCGCTCCCGCCGTAAAAGACGAGGAGAGGGGCGTCAAGGTCAAGGGTGGGCGCGACCTGCTCATGCAGCTGTCCCGATGCTGCAACCCGGTCCCCGGAGACCGGATCATGGGCTATATCACCAGGGGTCGCGGCCTGACGATCCATGCGGTCGGCTGCCCGAATCTCGACGCGTTGGATTATGACCGGGACCGCCTGGTCGACGTCGAATGGGATTTCACGACTCCCAGCACGCATCCCGTCAAGGTCTCGATTGTTGCGGTGGATAAACCCGGCGTGCTGGCCAACGTGTCGTCGTCCATTTCAGGCGCGGAGGCCAACATCACGCGTGCCGAGATCGCCACCAGCGAGAATCGAAAGGCCATTCTCGATTTTGTGGTCGAGGTGCAGGACACGGCGCATCTGGAACGGGTGCTGAAGGCGATTGAACGGGTTGAGGGTGTGATTACCGTGCGGCGTGTCCGCGCCTGGCACGAGTGACAGGGTTTTGAAAAAAGCTTCCAGCTGTGCTGCTACGGCCTGCGGGACGGCTGCTTGGCGGGAAGGTCCTGGGGAAGCTGGAAGCGGAGCGTCGCGCCGCGGTCAAGTTTAAGCGCCTCCGCCGATCCCGAGGCGAGTTCCAGAACATACAGCGCGTTTTCATTCGGTTGATATTGCGGGCAGCCGTCGTCGGTCCGGCTGCAGGTGGGGACGTTGCGCTCGATGTGGACGATCTTTTTATTTCCATCCATCCAGATGATATCGAGGGAGA
>JAIBHQ010000182.1 GCA_020028595.1 Nitrospirota bacterium | reverse complement strand
ATAATCCAGCAACTTCACTTCCTTGAGCTGGGGATAAAACTTTTCCAGCGCTTTTCGCAGGGCATGGTCCAGCGCATTGACCGGACCGCCGGTCCCCTCTGCCGAGGTATGCTGGATCGCATCCCCGACCTTGACCGTGACCGTCGCCTCGGAAGTCGGCGCGGTGCCGGCCTCGCGCTTTTCGACCACGACGCGGAAACCGAGGAGTTGAAACGACGGCTTGTGCCGGCCGACCGCCTTGCGTGTCAGCAGTTCCAACGACCCTTCCGCGCCTTCGAACTGGTAGCCGGCGCTCTCCATCTCCTTGAGCTTCGTCAGCAGTTCCTGCAGCTTGGGATTGTCCCTGGATAACGTGATGCCGTAGGTCTCGACCTTCTCCAGTAAGCCACTCCGCCCCGTGTGGTCCGAGATCAGCATGCGCTGCCGGTTGCCGACCTTTTCGGGAATCACATGTTCGTACGTCGTCGGATTTTTCTGCACCGCATGGATGTGCACCCCGCCCTTATGCGCGAACGCGGAATCGCCGACGTAGGGCTGGTGCTTGTCCGGCACGAGGTTCGCGATCTCCGCGACAAAGTGCGAGACCTCCCGCAGCCGGGCCAGATGTTTCTCCCCGAGCGCCCGACGCTTCATCTTGAGCTCCAGGTTCGGAAGGATCGAGCACAGATTGGCGTTCCCGCACCGCTCGCCGATGCCGTTGATCGTCCCCTGCACCTGCATCACACCGGCATCGAGCGCAACCAGCGAGTTGGCGACCGCCATCTCGGAGTCGTTATGCGCATGGATGCCCAGCGTGATCTTGCACTCCCGCTTGACCGCCTCGCAGATCTTCCGGATTTCCCACGGCATCGTGCCGCCGTTCGTATCGCAGAGAATCACGCGCTCGGCCCCCGCGCGCACCGCCCGCTGGAGGGTATTCAGCGCGTAGTCCGGATCGGCTTTGTAGCCGTCGAAGAAGTGCTCGGCGTCGTAAAAGACGCGCCGATCCTTTTCGCGCAGATACGCGATGGAATCCTCGATGATCTCCAGATTCCTGGCCAGGGAAATGCCCAGCACGTCCGTCACGTGCAGGTTCCAACTTTTGCCGAACAGCGTGATCGTGCCGGTGCCGGCGTCCAGCAACGCCTGGAGGTTGGCGTCTTTCTGAACCGGATTGCTCGCCTTGCGCGTGGACCCGAAGGCCACGATGGTCGCGTGTTTCAGCGGTACGGTCTTGATCATCCGGAAGAACTCGATGTCCTTCGGATTGGCGCCCGGCCAGCCGCCCTCGATGTACGGGACGCCCAACTCGTCGAGCTTCTGCGCGACACGCACCTTGTCCTCGGCCGAAAAGGTCACGTCCTCGGCCTGAGCCCCGTCGCGCAGCGTGGTGTCGTAGATCTCCAGCGACGGCGCAAGGCGCGAGGCACGGGACACGACCTCCGACAGGTTCGTATGCCCCGATCCACGCGCCGCGCGGCGCGGGCCTGCTTTCTTCCGTTTCACGACTTCGGCGCCTTTCCGTCCAGGCCGAATGCCTTGTGCAGCGCGCGCATGGCCTGCTGCAGATGCTTCTCCCCGATCACGCATGAAATTTTGATCTCCGAGGTGCTGATCATCATGATGTTGATGTCTTCCTTCGACAACACCTCGAACATTTTCGCCGCCACGCCCGAATGGGTCCGCATGCCGACTCCGACCAGCGACACCTTGGCGATGGACTCCGTCACCGCCACCGATTTGGCGTCGATGTCCTTGGCGATGCGCTTGACCAGCGACGTCGCCTTCGGCAGGTCCGCGCGCGGGATCGTAAAGGACATGTCGGTCAGCGAGGCCTGGCTGACATTCTGGATGATCATGTCCACGAGGACGCTTGCGTCCGCGATGGGACCGAAGATCCGCGCGGCAATCCCGGGCCGGTCCGGCACTCCCACGATGGTCACCTTGGCCTGATTGCGGTCGCCGGTCACGCCGGAAACCGTCACCCGTTCCATATCCGCATCTTCTTTGACCACGAGCGTCCCCTTCCCTTCTGTGAAGCTGGATTGCACTTCGAGCGGCACGTTGAACTTGGCGGCAAATTCGACCGACCGGCTCTGCAACACCTTGGCGCCCAGGCTCGCCAGTTCGAGCATCTCTTCGTAGGAAATCTTATCCAGCCGCCGGGCAGCCGGCACGATGTTCGGATCGGCCGTATAGATGCCGTCCACGTCCGTATAAATGACGCACCGGTCCGCCTTGAGCGCCGCCGCCAGGGCGACTGCCGTCAGATCGGAGCCGCCGCGTCCCAGCGTCGTCACGTCCGACTGTTCGTTGATGCCCTGAAAGCCGGCGACGATCGGGATGACGCCCTGCTTCAGGGCCTCCCGGATGCGATCCGCCGCCACGCGCGCGATCCGCGCCTTCGTGTGCGCGCTGTCGGTGATGATGCCGACCTGCCGCCCGGTGAACGACCGCGCGTCGATGCCGCGCCCGCGCAGCTCCATCGCCAGCAGCGCGATCGTCACCCGCTCGCCCGTCGAGAGCAGCATGTCCATTTCGCGCTCGTCGGGATGCTTGGTGACCTCGTGGGCGAGCGTGATCAGCCGGTCGGTTTCCCCGCTCATGGCCGAAAGGACGACGACGAGGCTGTGCCCCTCCCCTTTCGCCTTCGCCACCTTGTCGGCGACCCGGTGGATGCGCTCGATCGTGCCGACGGACGTGCCGCCGTATTTGTGCACCAATAACGCCATGGGCGATGGTCATCCCTGAGTCAGCAGCTTCGCCGACAACCTGGTCGCATCCCGCACGCCGTCCTTGACGGGACGAAACGGCCCCATTGTGGCCAGCCCGTTGATCAGCGTCCCGACGATCTGCTTGTCGAATTCCTCCACAATCTTCATCGCGGCTTTCGCGTCCCCCCTGGCAAGGCCGACCGGCATCTCGGCATGCACGTAGACAAAATCCTTTTTGCCCAGCTCGCGCAACGCCGCCTGCCCGCGGCTCAGAAAATCCGATCCGTCGGCGGCGGTCACGTCGGACGGCTCGATGGCGCCGAGGCCGGCGCAGATGCCGATGCCGCGGCGCACGTCGTTCGTCGCCACGACGGTGCCCGACACATGGTGTCGCTCCGCAAAACTCGGCCACCGCGATGCCCGTCCCTGCCCCCACAGCCAGAGGCAATGGATCGGCTTGCGGCCGTCTTCGCGCCGCTGGTCGTTGACCGGATGATCGCGCAGAATCACCAGCGATGCGTCCATCAGTTTCCGCAGCATCTCCGCCCCGTCCCCCGTCGGCAGGCAGTCGCCGATCGGACGGCCCGCTCCCTCGCGCGGATCGAGGCAGACCGCCCGCAGCTTGCCGCCGACCCACACCATCAAATGCCGGGAGCCGCTGCCCGGATAAAACTGGATCGTCTCCGAGCCGAGCTGTTCGTTGACGGCCTCCAGCAGGTCGCGCGCCTCTTCCCGCTCCAGGCGTTCGGCTTCCCCTTCCACGGTCACCGGCGCCGCGAGCTTTTTGATATCGCTGTAGGCATCCCCGCCTGCCGCCGCGCCCCGCAAGGTCACCATGCTGCACCGGTACACGACGTCGTGTTCGCCGACCGTCACGCCCAGACTCGCGGCTTCCAACGGCGCCGGGCCCGGATAGAGCTTGCGCGGGTCGTACCCGAGCACCGCCGTCTGGACCATCCCGCTGGTCACGAAAGGCCCGTCGGCGGACACCACCGCAACACCCATCTCCCCGTGACCTGCCACGGCATCCATGTTGGGCGTGGCCGCGGCCTCCAGCGGCGATTTTCCTCCCAATTCCTTCCGCGGCCCACCGGCCAGTCCGTCACCGTGCAGAACGATGTATTTCATTCGTGCGTCGGAATTCCCTTTATAAACTTAGCAACCGCGCCACCGCATCGCGGCTGGCTTTGACCGTCACCGGCTGCTTGGACACGCTGATGGCCGTGTCCGCGTCCTTCAAGCCATGCCCCGTCAAGGTGCACACCACCGTGTCGCCTTCTTTCAACGCGCCTTGCTCGCGCAGCTTGATCACGCCGGCTACCGCGGCCGCCGACGCCGGCTCGCAGAACACGCCTTCCTCCGCCGCCACCAGGCTGTAGGCGTGGAGAATTTCCTGATCCGTCACCATGTCGATCTTCCCTGAAGATTCCTTGACCGCCTCCAGGGCCGCCTGCCAGCTGGCCGGGTTGCCGATTCGAATGGCCGTGGCCACCGTTTGCGGATCCTCCACCACGCGGCCCAGCACGATCGGCGCGGCGCCCGCCGCCTGGAACCCCATCATGCGCGGCAGCCGCTGGATCTGTCCCGCGGCGCGGTACTCCTTGTATCCGCGCCAGTAGGCCGTAATGTTGCCCGCGTTGCCGACCGGCAGCACGTGCAGCGCCGGCGCGCCGCCCAACTGGTCGCACACTTCGAACGCCGCCGTCTTTTGCCCTTCGATCCGGAACGGATTGAGCGAATTGACCAGCTCGATCTTGTGCGTCGCCGCCAGCTCCTTCACGATCGTGAGGGCCTGATCGAAATTGCCTTCGATCTGAATCACGGTCGCCCGATGCATCATGGCCTGCGACAGCTTGCCCAGCGCGATCTTGCCCGCCGGGATGAGCACGTACACCGCCAGGCCCGCATGGGCCCCATAGGCTGCCGCCGACGCGGACGTATTGCCGGTCGAGGCGCAAATCACCGCCTTCGCGCCGGACTCGAGCGCCTTCGACATCGCCACCGTCATGCCCCGGTCCTTGAAGGAGCCGGTCGGATTGGCGCCTTCAAACTTCACATACAATTCAATCCCGGGCGCAATCTTCGCCGCCAGGCGGGCCGCCTTGATCAACGGCGTATTGCCTTCACCGAGCGTGACGACCGGTGTCCGTTCGGTCACGGGCAAAAACTTTCGATACTCGTCGATGACGCCGCGCCAACGCATCATGGGCGACACCGGACCGGACAGCTCGGAAGAAACCGCTCGAGGTGCATGGAATTACTCGTCGTGTCCCTCGACGCGGATCAACGTGGTGGGCTCGGAAATGAACGCCATGTTGTCGATGTCACGAAGCGCGGCCTGCACGTCGCGCTCGCGCGACGTGTGCGTCATGATCACGACGGGCACGGTCTGTCCTTCCTTGCGGCCCTGCTGGATCACCGACGCGATGCTGATGTTGTGCCGCCCCAGCACGCCGGCGATCTGCGACAGGACGCCCGGACGGTCGAGGACCATGAATCGCATATAGTATTGCGAGAGAATCTCCTCCATCGGCCGGATGCGCAGCGGCCGGCGCTGATCCTGCTGGAACGACGCGGGCGGCACGCGGCCCGCCGCGTCGCGCAGCAGATTGCGCGCGATGGCGATCACGTCGCTGACCACCGCGCTGCCCGTCGGCATGGACCCGGCCCCCTGGCCATAGAGCACGATGTCGCCCACCGCGTCTCCGACCAATTGAATGGCGTTGTACACGCCCTCGACCTGGGCAATCGGTGAGGCCGATGGCACCATGGTCGGATGGACGCGCGCTTCAATTTCACCGTCGAGGGATTTCGCGATCCCCAGCAGCTTGATCGTGTACCCGAACTCCTCGGCATAGGAGATGTCCACCGGCGTGATGCGGGTGATCCCCTCCGTGTAAATATCCTTCACGTTGACCGGCGTGCCGTAGGCGAGACTCACCATGATCGCCAGCTTGTGCGCCGAATCGACGCCGGCCACATCGAACGCCGGGTCCGCCCTCAGGATGTAGTTCGAGGTCCCGTTGATGATGCCGTACAGCGATAAGATGGTGTTGGCCGCGAGCCCTTCCGTGAGGGCGCGGATCACCGGGATGCCCCCGCCGACGCTGGCCTCGAAGCCGAGATCCACTTTATGCCGCGCGGCGGCCTCGAAGATTTCCTCCCCATGGACGGCCAGCAGGGCTTTGTTGGCCGTGACGACCGGCTTGCCCTTGGCCAGGGCGTCCAGAATCACCCGCTTGGCCGCGTCGTAGCCGCCGATCAACTCGATGACGATATCAACCGCCGGATCGTCGATCAGCGCCTTCGCGTCGTTGATGAGCACGCCCGCCGGCAGCGTGACGCCGCGATCGCGCGTCAGGTCCAGATCAGCCACGCGCACGAGCTCGATCGGCACGCCGGTGCGCCGCTTGATCAGCGCCCCGCTGCCCAGCAATATTTTGGCGACGCCGGTGCCGACCGTTCCGAACCCGATCAGACCGACGCCGATTTTGGACTTCATTGAATCACTCCGACACCTTCGAAAAAGAAATTGGCCACGCCGGTATCGACCGTTTCAAGCCCGATCACTCCGACGCCGATCCTTTGTTTCACGATCGAATGACTCCTGATCTCACAATCGCCGCTTGCACGTTACTCGCCGGCATATACGCCCTACGCAGCCTGCTGGATGACGGAGCCCGGATGCCCGCCGTGCGCGTGTCCAGCGAGCACCTTCCGAGTGTGCGGGCTGCACGAGCACAAGGGCGGACGGGCGACCACCCTGCTTATAGTTCTCCCCGCGGGTCGGTCGGGTGCTCCGAACTGCGCGCATCGAGGGAGCACATTCCGATCGTGCGCCCTCTGCGAGCACAAGGAGCACCCGACCGAGACCCGCGTCACTCCGGCCCCTCCAGCTTCAACGCCTTCTTGATGCCCCGCACGGCCTGCCTGGTCCGGTGCTCGTTTTCGACCAATCCGAACCGCACATACTCATCCCCGCCTTCGCCGAAGCCGATCCCCGGCGAGACGGCCACCTTCGCCTCTTTCAGCAGCAGCTTCGAGAATTCGAGCGAGCCCATCCCGCGAAACGGCGGGGGAATTCTGGCCCACACGAACATCGTGGCCCGCGGCTTGTCGACCGCCCATCCGACCCGGTTCAGCCCGTCCACCAGCACGTCGCGGCGCCCCTGATAGCGGGCGACCGTTTCCTTCACGCAATCCTGCGGCCCGTTCAGCGCGATGATGCTCGCAATCTGGACCGGCTGAAAAATGCCGTAGTCCAGATAACTCTTGATCTTGGCCAGCGCGCCGATCACCTCGCGGTTGCCGACGCAAAAGCCCACGCGCCAGCCCGGCATATTGTAGCTCTTCGAGAGCGTGTAAAACTCCACGCCGATGTCCTTGGCCTCCGGGACTTGCAGCAGGCTCGGCGCCCGATAGCCGTCGAACACGATGTCCGCGTAGGCCAGATCGTGGACCACGATGACGTTGTGCTCCTTGGCGAACGCCACGATCTTTTTGAAAAACTCCAAATCCACCACCGCCGTCGTCGGATTGTGCGGAAAGTTGATGATCAGCACGCGCGGCCTCGGCAGCGTCTGCTTGTACGCCCGTGTCAGATCCTCGAAAAAGTCGCTGTCCTGGCGCAATTCGACGCCGCGCACGTCGCCGCCGGCGATGATCACGCTGTACATGTGGATGGGATAGGTCGGCGTCGGCGTGAGCACGACGTCGCCCGGCCCGATCATGGCCAGCGCCAGATGCGCGATCCCTTCCTTCGATCCGATGGTGACGATCGCTTCCGTCTCCGGATCCAGATCCACGTCGTAACGCCGCTTGTACCAGCCGGTGATCGCATGGCGGAGCTTCGTGATGCCGCGCGACGCGGAGTAGCGGTGATTTTTCGGATTGCTCGCGACCTCGATCAATTTTTTCACGATATGGTCCGGCGTCGGCTGGTCGGGATTCCCCATGCCGAAATCGATGATGTCCTCGCCGCGATGACGCGCGTCCAATTTCAACGCCTGGACCTGCGCAAACACGTACGGCGGCAACCGCTTGATCCGGTAGAATGTGTCAATCATCGTCAACTCGCCTATCTGCTGAATTCTCCGTAACTTTCAGGACGAACGGAGTCTGGAACGCACCGCCTCGCCCCACGTTCAAACCCTGGTGTAAGGAAGGTTTCATTCTAATGCAGAGCGCCAAATCAGTCAATTTTCTTCGGGGGTTGGACGATTTTCAGCATGATCGCCCTGCGGCGCCCTGCAGAACGTCCGGAGAGTCCTTGCCTGCCGGGAACGTTTTTGTAATAATGCACTGACCGATTGCAAGCAAGTGCGCATTCGATTCCATTTCCGGTTTCCGCCTCATCCACTTTCCAGGAGTTCACGTTCTCATGCCTCGTCTCGGCATCAATGTTGACCATGTTGCCACCCTCAGGCAGGCCCGGGGTGGCAGCGAGCCGGACCCCGTGGCCGCCGCCATGCTGGCCGAGCTGGCCGGGGCGGACAGCATCGTCGTCCATCTGCGGGAAGACCGCCGCCACATCCAGGACCGCGACCTCACGCTGCTGCGTCAGACCGTCAAGACCAGGCTGGACCTGGAAATGGCCGCCGATGACGCGATGGTGAAGATCGCACTGACGGTCAAGCCGCACTACGTCACCCTGGTGCCGGAACGGCGGCAGGAATTGACCACTGAGGGAGGATTGGACGTCGCCGGTCAGAAGAGCCGGCT
>JAIBHQ010000181.1 GCA_020028595.1 Nitrospirota bacterium | reverse complement strand
CATGAATACGTTGATCGCTGTCGGCACCTCGGCGGCCTATCTCTACAGCGTGGCCGCCGTCCTGGCGCCGGAGTTTTTCGCCGCGACCGGGCAAACGCCAGCGGTGTATTTCGACACCTCGGCGTCCATCATCACGCTCATTCTGTTCGGACGCCTGCTGGAGGCGCGGGCCAGGGGACGGGCCTCGGAAGCGATCCGCGCGCTGGCGGGCTTGCAGCCCAAGCGGGCGCGCATCATCCGCAACGGGCGCGAGTCGGATCTGCCGATCGAAGACGTCAGAGTCGGCGATCTCGTGATCGTGCGGCCCGGCGAGAAGGTTCCCGTGGACGGCGTGGTGCGCCAGGGCGCCTCGGCCGTCGACGAATCCATGATCACGGGAGAGAGCCTGCCGGTGGACAAACAGCCCGGCGACCCGGTGGTCGGCTCGACGTTGAACTGCACGGGCAGCCTGCGGATCGAAGCCACGAAAGTTGGCCTCGAGACGGCGCTGGCCCGGATCATCCGGATCGTGGAAGACGCGCAGGCCGCCAAACCGCCGCTCGCCAAGCTGGCGGATCGGATCGCCGCATATTTCGTTCCGGCAGTCATGGGCATCGCGGGGCTGACGTTCCTGCTGTGGCTGCTGCTGGGACCCGCGCCGGCATTCACGCACGCGCTGCTCAACGCCGTCGCCGTACTCATCATCGCCTGCCCCTGCGCGCTTGGACTCGCCACGCCGACCTCCGTCATGGTCGGCATCGGCAAGGGCGCGGAGCACGGCGTGCTGATCCGGGGCGGCGACGCCCTGGAACGCGCGCACCAGCTCACGACCGTCGTGCTGGACAAGACCGGCACCATGACGCGCGGCGAGCCGTCCGTCGGCGCCGTCCTGCCGTTCGCCGAGGGATGGACGACCGAGCAGATCATCGCCATCGCGGCCTCCGCCGAACAGGATTCGGAGCATCCGGTGGGAGCGGCCATCGTCCGTCACGCCAAGGAACAGGGGCTCGCGCTCCGCGCGCTGGAGGCCTTCGCCGCCGTGCCCGGTCACGGCGTCCGCGCCACGGTGGCCGGACCGCCTGATTCTCAGATGGTGCTGATCGGGAACCTCCGCCTGATGGAAATCGAGAATATTTCCGTTTCATCCCAGGCACAGCAGGCGACCCAACATCTGGCGGCCGCCGGCGTCACTCCGATGTACGTCGCCGTCCGGTCGGCGGGCGGCCCATCTTCCGCTACCCGCATCGTCGGCGTCATTGCTGTTGCGGATACGCTCAAGGAGCATGCCCGCGAGACCGTCGCGGCGCTTCAGCGCCTGGGATTGGAGGTAATCTTATTGACCGGCGACAACCAGCGCACGGCCCAGGCCATCGCCGGGCAACTGAGTATCACCCGCGTGCTCGCCGAAATCCTGCCCGACCAAAAAGCGCGGGAGATCAAGCAACTGCAAGACACCGGCAAGATCGTGGCGATGGTCGGCGACGGCATCAACGATGCGCCGGCCCTGGCCCAGGCCGACGTCGGCATCGCAATCGGTACCGGCACCGACGTGGCGATGGAGGCCGCCGATCTCACCTTGATCAATGGCGATCCACGCGGCATCGTCACCGCCATCGCCCTCTCGCGCGCGACGACCAGGAACATCAAGCAGAACCTGGCTGCCGCCTTCTTCTATAATGTGCTCCTGATTCCCGCGGCGGCGCTGGGCGTCCTCAACCCCATCTGGGCGGCGGCAGCCATGGCCCTCTCGTCCGTGAGCGTTGTCGGGAACGCCCTCCGCCTGCGGCGATTCTCGCCCCTCAAAGCGCTCGCGTCCTGAACCGAATCCGCTGATGAAAGCCCGTTTTCAGAGGTACGCGAGGACCTCGGCGCTGCCGGCGCTGTGCCGGCGCTGTGCCGGCGCTGTGATTGACACCGGGGGAACACGGAGGTATTCTGCCTAGGCGCCGACAACGGCGCACGATCATCACCCTCGTCTGACCGCGGAATCTCCATGCAGACACTCAAAACGTACCTGGCTGAGCACTTCGAGTTTCTCTTCGTCAACACGATCCTGCTCGTCACCACCGCCATTCTCGTGTTCCTGCCTCACAAACTGGCGCTGCTCAATGTCTATTTTCTCTCCGTCATCCTGACAGGCTATTTTCTCGGCAAACGGCCGGCGGTCCTGGGATCGGTTCTCTGCATCCTGGTCGTGGGCATCTACGTGGTCCTGTTCCCGGACGAGTTTCTCGAAACCAAGACCGAAATGGACCTCTACCTCACGGTCGTGACCTGGGGGGGCTTTCTCATTCTGGCCGGGGCCACCGTGGGACAGCTGCAGGAACGACTGGCGCAGGAAGTCCAGGCTACGCGACAGCTCAACGTCGATCTCCAGCATCAGCAGGCCGAAGTCCATCAGGCCAATCTCACGCTTCGCGAATCCAGCGAGAGCCTGGTCTCGCTGAACCGCAGCTTGCAAACCCAACAGGACGAACTGGGCCGGGCCAATGCCGTGCTCAAGGAACGCTCCGACGAGCTGGAGCTGTCCAAGCGCTCGATTGAATCGCTGAAATCCAAGGTGGAGGAGACGCTGTACTCCACCATGGACGCCTCGGTGGTGAATCTGCTCATCGAGGGCCGCCTGCGCAACGAGAAGCGCGACCTGAGCGTCATGTTTTCCGACCTCGTCGGGTTTACCACCTATTCGGAAGGGCTGCCGCCCGAAGCGGTCATTCGCGATCTTAACCGGTACATCGGCGACATGGAGCCGATCCTGTTCAGCTATCGCGGACACATCGACAAGTACATGGGCGACGGCATCATGTGCGAGTTCGGCGCGCCCCTGGAGTACGAATGCCATGCACTGCTGGCCGTGCTGGCCGCGCTCAAGATGCAGGAGAAAATGGTCCAGCGGAGCTACCCGTGGAGAATGCGGATCGGCATCGGATCCGGATCGACCATCACCGGGCTCATCGGACACAAACGCCAGACGTTCACCGCCGTTGGTGACGTGGTCAACGTGGCGGCCCGGCTGGAAAAGGTCTGCACGCCGGAACGCATCCTGATCGATCTGCAAACCTACAACGACATCAGCCACATCGTGGATGCCAGGAAAAAA